>CAYHTC010000221.1:0-4375 GCA_964359445.1 uncultured Sediminibacterium sp.
ATAAGATTTGTGGCTAAACAACTTGTAGGCATTGGCTTGTCCAAATGCTTGAATTAAATCAAGCGTGTTAGTTTTTATTTCAGCGGATATTATTTCTGTCGGTGCATGAATTACAGAACCTCGTCCTAATTCTCTAACGCCTATTACATCAGGTGTTCCCCACTTGTCTTGAAATATTTTTCCTCCAAGCGGAATTGCTCGTGTGCATTCTTCTAAACTATGTACAAGCCAGTCGGCAAATGTGGCATAAAAATCTTCTTCTTTGAAAGTCGTAAAAGTTTTGGCGGTCATGTCAGTTGTCGCTGTAACTGGCGGGGTTGTCTGTCCATTTGTTTGAGTAACAACAGTGTCAGTAAGTTCTAACTTTTGAATGATATATTTTTTCCCAGCGTCCGTGATTTTCCAAACTCCCCGTTCAGGGTTTTCAAGAAATTGGTCTTTGTCCTTTAACTGTTGAGATGTGCTTGCCACTCTATGCCAATAAACAGGTTTGCCAACGCCAGGCTCAATTTCTTTTTCTTTGTCTTCTATATCCCAGTAGTCGGGAACTTTTGAATTGATTAATTCTCTGTCACCTTCTCCACCGATGTCTATGAACAGTTTGAGTAAAGCGTCTTTTCTGGTTTTAAATTTCATTGCCGTATAGATTTAGTTTTTGTAAATATGTTGTTGCGCTGTATGGTTTATTCTTCCCATTTTTGAACACATCTCTGAACAATATAATTTTTGCTTTTCTCGCCATGCTCAGCAATCCAATCTTCCGCATGTCCTTCAGACATGAAATTATTTTTAGAAGACTTTACCAATTTTAGTTCACCAGTTGTAGTTAATTCAAATAGAACATAAGTAATTGCAACTGTCTTTTTAATTTGAGGAACATTTACTTCTCTCATGGTTTTTAAGTTTAGTGGGTTGTTAATTTTTATTGTGTCTGCAAATGTAAGTAAACATAGAAATTGCGAAACTGTCCCCCGTTGAGTGTGTCTTTGTTAAACGATTGTCTGTCCGATAAATTTTTCCCTAAAAGTCAGCGCGGGACTGTCCACCGCGAAAAAGTTTGTCACTTGCACAAAACTGTCGGGAAGAAAAGTCGCCCCGAAATTGACACCGAAGGGACAGTCCCCCGATGACTTTATGAATGTCGTGTCTGCTGTCGTTTTACAATGACCGCTAACGTTTTGCAGCTTTGCGTTGTGGCGGATTAGATGCACTAACCTGTCTAAACGCACAATGTTTATTTAATGCACAACTATTTATATTCCCACTTCCACCGCCATAATGCAAAGGTGCTGTTATGTGCTGCCATTTATTTTAGTCAGACTAACAGTAAAGCGATTCATAGTCCGTTGCTTTTTCTAGTTTAATATTTAAGTTGTCAAGAAAACTGTCTAAATGCAAACTATCGCCTTTGCTTAAATAATAAGTTTTTTTTCTTCGGTCAGAAAACTTCTTAAAGTATTTTTCTCTTTCAATAAATAGCCAACGTATGAATACTTCGTTTGAACTAAGTCCAAGTCCAACAATAATTAGTGGCTTATTAAACCATATGTGTAACCAAGTTTTTTGTCCTTCCCAATTATTTTGATTTTTTCCATTGAAGAGTCTGTCGTCTCCTTTGTGTATTAATCTTCTTGCTTTCTCAACACTTCCCATATAATCTGTTAATCCTAATCTTATGCTGTCGTAATATTGTATCATTCCGTGAATATGCCAAATTCCAAATCCATCTGTAGGTAAGTCTAGTTGTCGTTGTCCGAAGTACGTGTCCCAAGGGTAGAAGCGGGTAAACCCGTCTTTTGATGTTCTATAAATGTTTCCGCCAGAAGTCATCAAGTCTTGTTCAAATGAAAAGTCAAAATTTGTTGTTAAGACTGGGCAATCTTTTTGAATCATTAATTGTATAAAATCCTGATGAATCTTCGTTGTTTTTTTGATATTTTCAAAAGACTTAGCAATAGCTCCTTTTAATTTACTTCCATCTTCTGTTTTCAATTCAATAAAGTCATAAATTTCTGTGTTTGTCAGATCTTCTGTTTTTAAGTCTACGCCACTATGAGTTTTAAGTAATTTGTCCCAACTTGGAAACAAGCCAGTAAGGAGGTTAATTCCATTGCCAACTAATATCGCTGGTCTGTCTAGTTTGTCTAGTTTGTCAATTGTTTTTTTTAAAAGTCCCATTATGTAATTAATTGCTGTGTAATTCTTGCATAGTCAAAATTCTAGTCGTTATACCGTAAAGTTCGTGTCGAATGGTTGCACATAACGTTTTGCGGCTTGGCGATGTGGCGGATTATTAGCACTAAAGTTCATTAGATGCACAACTGTTTGTTTAACCACAAAAGTGTCATAGAAGCAAGTCAGCCCGCCTTTTGCCAAACCGCTGATAGCTGTAATCTATTTGAATCGTGCTTTAATATAGTCAACCTGTTTTTTTCCTTCAAGTTTTTCTGTCGCTGGATTAGTTCTAACATAAAATTCTTTTTGGTCATAAAAACAAGGGTCTGTTGAAGGTTTGCAGGCAACTTTAAGGACTAATTTTCCTGCCACTGTATATAAATCATAGTCTATTAACGAATAAAATTCCGAACCAATTTTTGTATTTAAAGCATTTTTAAAGTTTAGCTTGTATTTGTCAATTGATGTAAAGAAGTCTTCTTCAATACCTGCAACTTGTCCATCGTCTGAAACGCCAATTAGTAAAGTTCCACCGTTAGCATTTAAAAACCCAACAATGTTTTTTAGAGACGATTTTTCAATTTCCTTGTCCTTTTGTCCAGTCCGAATATTTTTTGAGAAAGTCTCCTTGAATTCAATAAGCTTATTCTCGCCTTTTCTTATTAAGCTGAAAATTTGGTCTTCATCTGACAACTGTTTTAAAGGGCTTTGTATACTCTCAAATATATCTAAAACAACTCCGGCATTTTTAGGACTTAGGCTTAATTCCGTTTTAAGTTGGTTTATTGTCTCTTGAAGTTCAGATAATTTTTGATTTGCAATTATTAGTAAATTTTGTTCAGCTAATTTTGGAATAGCAACAAAACTTGTTTCAATGTCTGCTTTATTAATGTTTGGTATAAAGCTGCCACTAGTAAGAGATTCTAAAATTAATCTGCCAAGTTCAGAACGATAAAACAAAGAAAGATAATCAGACGTTACAATACTTTCATCAAGTACAACTTGAAAATAATTTTGATGTTTTAAAGTAGTATTTACTAATGACGAAACAACTTGAGAATTACCTACTTTAGGAATATATATACTGTTAGGTTTGTCGGTGAAATTGTCTTTTGTTAAATTAATTTCAAAAGCAACTTCTGTAAGTTTATATTTGGTATATTCTTTATATTGTGTTTTGAGATTGTTTATTTCTGTTTCAATTCTAAATTTATTAAAAGCAACTTCTGTAAGTTTCCATTTGGTTAATTCTTTTTCAATTCTAAATTTACCAAATGATTCCAAACTGTCTCTGTTCCCAATTAAACCACTGTTTAAAATTTCCGAACTTACTTTTTTAAGAAAATGTTCAGTCAATAGCTCAAAGTCAGAAGTTATCTCACCTATAAATAGATTTTCTGTCCTTTGTTTTTCAAATTCAATGATAATTGTTTCTGGATATAACAGTTTTTCTGGTAGCTCAAAAACGGCATTTACAAAGTAGCTTTCTGTTGAAAGGTCTTGTAAATATCTTTTACCTTGTTGTGAAAAGAGAATACTTGGCTCAACTAAAAAAAATGCTTTTCCATTTGTTTGAAGTGTCCGAAGTGCATTAAGAATAAAACTCCAATTTTTTTTCACTTTAAGTTTTGATACGGTGTCGACTGACACTGTCTGCAACCCAAAAGGAAAGTCCCCAATAATGAGTTCAAATTGCTTTTTGTCAATTTGAGTAAACTCATTTTCATTTTTTATTTCAGTCGCTCCACTTATGTCAAAGTTCAAAATACTTGGTGTCGTGAAATTTAATATAAGAGTTTTCTTGGGTGATAGTTTGTCTGTCACCTGTAAAAGAAAGTCATTTATTATTTGTTTGTTCGTTTTCATAATGGTCGTTGTCGTTAATTGTATTACAGCTAACTT
Source organism: uncultured Sediminibacterium sp. (assembly GCA_964359445.1). Classification (GTDB taxonomy): domain Bacteria; phylum Bacteroidota; class Bacteroidia; order Chitinophagales; family Chitinophagaceae; genus Sediminibacterium. The sequence continues at coordinate 4,078 of CAYHTC010000221.1, forward strand.
ACTTATAGAAGAAGGTTTTCATTCAAAACCTGCTCCAATATGTCAAAATTTGAAATATATGTGCAGGTTTTACGAAATCTCATCTCCATTTATTTTTATCGCTAATCTGTCTAAAGGGCTCACTATTTTTCTCAATTGGTGATTGCTCACATGATAGATGATAGGAAATTGCTTTTTTCTTAAGAGTGATAGTAAAACAAACCAGAAGAAGATTGCAAGCTTTTTTATAATTTTTTCAGCAATATTAAAAATCAAAGGAAAGAGAAATAGGAAAGAATGGTGTGAAATTATAGGAGCA
>CAYHTC010000222.1:0-4367 GCA_964359445.1 uncultured Sediminibacterium sp.
TGATGTTCTATATCAACCCCGAATAATATGATTTAACAGCGCGGCTTTACATTATCCATTATCGGCGGGCCTGAATGTATAATTTTTCTGAGAAAGATAACTGAATACTACCACAAAAACCGTGGTCAATAATTTTGAAGGTGTAGGATACCATTTGAATACCTCCACAAACAATTTAAGAAATCCATAATTCAGGAAAACACATCCCAAAACCACCGTAAAATATTTTCTGATCTGCCGCCTTTTGCCTACTGATGTTTCCTGGAACACTACGTACCGGCTGAGGTAAAAACCGATTGGAAAAGTAACCATAAACCCAATTAAAAAAGCGGCAATATGCGGCCTGATGGTAAGAAAAGAGAGGTGAACGGGTTGCTTTTGTAAAATAAAATTATAGGAAACAAAAAAAATGGTAATATCGAGGAGGGTATTAAATCCGCCACAAGCCGCATAGCGAAAGGTTTGTAAAGGCATCACCTTACGGAATAGCGGATAAAAAAGATCGACCACTCCTAATATGAGATTACGTAAATGTTCATGCAGTTTTCGCATAAGTAGTGGCGAAGGTAGGGCTTAATTGGTTACTTTTGCAACCCGAAACGCTAAGAATATGAGTGTGGTTACACAGATAAAAGAAGCTGCCGTAAAGGCTATCAGTCATCTTTATGGCCTCAACCTGCAAACACAGGATATACAGGTGAATGCAACCAAACCTGAATTTGAGGGCGATTATACGGTGGTATTATTTGCCTTTATAAAGCAATTAAAGAAATCACCGGATACATTGGGAAAAGAATTAGGAGATACCATACTTGCACAAAATTCTGCCCTTTTTACATCCTATAACCTGATTAAGGGATTTCTTAATCTGTGTATGTCAGATAGCTACTGGATAAATTTTGTAGAACGGGAATATACCAATACCGGCTTTGGTAATTCGAAGAACAATGGACAGCGGGTAATGGTGGAATATTCTTCTCCCAATACCAATAAACCTTTACACCTTGGGCATTTAAGAAACAATTTTCTGGGCAGAAGTATTGCCGAAATACTGAAAGCCAATGGTTATGAAGTAAGCAAAACCTGTATTGTAAATGATCGCGGCATACATATCTGCAAAAGCATGGTTGCCTGGCAATTATTTGCCAACGGAGCAATACCGGCAGACACAAATACAAAGGGCGATCATTTTGTTGGCGATTATTATGTGAAGTTCAATAACGAATATAAAAAACAGGTAGCTGAATTGATAGCGGCAGGAAAATCAACCGAAGAAGCGGAAAAAGAAGCGCCTGTTATGAAGGCCGCCCAACAAATGCTCTTCGATTGGGAGGCCGGCAAACCTGAAGTAATAGCGCTCTGGCAATTGATGAACAGTTGGGTGTATGCGGGCTTTGATGCCACTTACCAAAGAATAGGAAGCGATTTTGATAAAACCTATTACGAAAGTAAAACCTACCTGCTTGGCAAAGACCTGGTAGAAAGCGGTTTGGCTAAAGGCGTTTTCTTTCAAAAGGCAGATGGCAGTGTTTGGATTGATCTGACTGCTGATGGCCTGGATGAGAAATTAGTAAGAAGAAAGGATGGTACTTCCGTTTACATAACACAGGATATTGGGCTGGCCGAACAAAAACAAAAAGAATTCAATGCCGGGCAGAGTATTTATGTGGTGGGCGATGAACAGAATTACCATTTCAAAGTATTAAAATTGATTTGCCAGAAATTAAGACTGCCTTCGGCTGATGGTATTTTTCATTTGAGTTACGGAATGGTAGAACTGCCAACCGGTAAAATGAAAAGCCGCGAAGGCACTGTTGTTGATGCGGATGACCTGGTAGAAGAAATGGTGGCTATTGCCAAACAAAAAACCGAAGAACTGGGTAAAGTAAAAGATTTTACTGAGGAAGAATTGACTGACCTGTATGATATCCTTGGCCTCGGAGCTTTAAAATTTTTCTTACTGCGTGTGGATCCAAAAAAGAAAATGGTATTCAACCCGGAAGAAAGTATTGATTTTCATGGTTTCACCGGACCGTTCATTCAATATACACATGCAAGGATTAAAAGCATTCTGAGAAAATCCGGTATGGCGCAACATCCGGCAAACAGTAACCTGCCTAAAGCTAACCTGCTTCCATTAGAAAAAGAGTTATCAATACAGCTTGAAATGTTTCCAGCCATTTTGCAGGATGCCGCTATTGAACACGACCCTTCTAAAGTGGCCATTTATGCTTTTAACCTGGCCAGGATATTCAATTCATTTTATGCCGGGCATTCTATAGGGAATGCCGAAAATGAAGAAAAAAAGATACTTCGTTTACAGCTATCACAGCTAACGGCCCAGGTTATCAAAAACGGGATGAATGTATTGGGAATCAGGGTGCCCGAAAGAATGTAATTTATTGACTGTTTTTTCTTTTCTTTGCAGCTCTCAATGCGGAGGTGGCGAAATTGGTAGACGCACTACTTTGAGGTGGTAGCGCCTTTTACCGGGCGTGGGAGTTCGAATCTCCTCTTCCGCACACAATTCAAGTTAGAAAGTCCTGTAAATAAATGATTTACGGGATTTTTAATCTGCAGGCCTGCTTTAAATGGAACGGCATCCCGGCAGGGGTTATAAGGCGCCACAGTACGCCTGCAGCCAATAACCAGTAATAAAGCAAATAAAAAAACCTGATTATTTTTCAACCGTTTTATCTCCTCCAAGTCCGACAATAAAATTAAGACCTGCAATTAAGTTTCCGCTTTTTTCCAGTGTTCCGTCAAAGTCTCTGCCAAAACTAAAAGTTAACTGCTGGTTGACTCCTACACTATAAGCTGCCGAAAACAAAACACGCCAGGATGGATTGACAATACTTTTATTAAGAACGCTTCTGTATATACTTTCAAAGGATATATTCAGTTTACTGTCACCAGACACATACAGAAGCCTGGTTCCCGCATCAAAAGTTGAAATTTTATTGGTTGGCAATTTGCCGGTTGAATCCGCAAATAATGTTTCAGGTTGGTATAAATATCTTGCAATACCAAGAAGGCTGATTTTATTAAATCCTCCGTCATAACCACCTGTCAGCCAGGCGCCGCTGCGATCCGCTGTGGAATAAGTGAAGCTATTGGTTGGAAAAGCTGCTGAAAAACCACCGGCCAGTTCAGCATACCAACCAACGCGTTCAATGGCGAATCCTTCTGCTTTTTTCCTGATGGCGGCTTTCAGTTCCGCATTTTTTTCAGCGCTTAATTTGGCAAAAGCTATTGAGAATTGGCTAATGTATTGTTGTTGTGCAGCCGCGTATTCATCGCTTTGCTGGCCATATTGTGCAAGGGCATCTCTTCTTTTCCGGTCAAGGTTTTTAATAGTTGAATCTTTTGTGACTTCTTTCCTGATGGTTATATTGCTGTTTGTTATACTTTCCTGTATAACTGATAGTTCATTGAATTTGGTAAGTGTTGCCTCACTCCAGGCAGGTCTTGCAAGGGTTACTTTAAATCCCAATGCTGTTTTATAATACGATTTTTGGGTAACTGTATCGTCAAATTGCTTAATGCCTGTTGAAATAACAAATGTTTGCCAAAGGATATCTTTTAGAGCTGTGGCCTGTAAGCTCTTCAGAGACAGTAGTTTGCTTTTTGAAAGCACCGCGGGAGACAGATCAAGAGCGTAGCTGTTGGGCAACTGGGTAAGTTTACCTGTTGCATTATTGAATGAAAACCATACAGCAGTCAGGTCAGTCGGTTTTTCAATACTATTCGGGGCAAAATTCAATAAATGAGCGGCGGGTGATGATGGTTGTTTCAGCAGGTCCAATTTAACATCAGTATTTCCGGTTTGTGCAAAAATCTGCTGATTTGATAAAAGCAGGCTAAATAAGAACATACCATATTTCATATAGAATTATTTATATAGAATTATTTATAAAAATGAACTGCCAGGGAAATATCAATATTATCACCGGGGTTAACCGGGCTGGCATACGGCCGCTCTATGTTTGTTGCCCCTCCTTTTATCCGGAGGATAAGTGTGATATTATGGGAAGTGGCAGGCATGTCCTGGATATTGCCAGAGACAGTAAGTGTTTTTCCTGCCAGGTCAGGGCCTTTGCCCAGAGTATAATCCTGAATAGATATTTTTGAATGGTCGATTTTGATCACATCATCCAATGCAAGTACATAATCAACACTTTGCCCCAAACCACCGAAAATGAGGTCAAGTGTAACCTGATTATCATCTGTGTTTATTTTATAAAAATCATCGTAAACAAAAGGATCATTTGCCATATTATGCGGTATTTAAAACCACAAAATAATAACTATTGCTAAATTCTGCAAGGGGTGAAAACCCTTTTCTTGTTTGCCGGATTGTTGCGGTA
>CAYHTC010000223.1:0-4349 GCA_964359445.1 uncultured Sediminibacterium sp.
GCCGTTAACGATGAAATCACTTCCATCTTTTGCAATAGAACTACATTTCATTTTCTTGCCCAATTTTACAACGATTTCAGTTCCATCGCATACCGCATAGGCACTTTGTATAGAAGGGATGGTAGGGTCAGTTATTACTGCAGTACCACCTTGAAATGAAAGGTTATAACCACTTTGGTTGTCTGGCTTATAATGACTTATCATTAAAAGATAATTATGCCCCTGAATTAAACCAGGCATGCTACTAAATGGGGAAGGATCATTTGAGGCTGATGAAGCGCACTCGAATAGATGTATTCCCTGGCTGCTTGCTCCAGTACTACCTGTTCTTCCGGACCAATTGCTGGAAATCCTTAATGAAGGGTCTGTATATACTTCAGATGGATCATGACCAGTGATATCAAATACCTGCCAGTCATAATCATCTGTGATCGTTTTAGGAACGATCAGAAAACCCAGCGTTCCATTGCTAAAACAGGTAAACTTATACCAGAAAGGATTTTGATCATCATAAACCTGTCCATCATTGCAATCATTTATTTTAATACGAGCATTTACGCATTCAGGAACCGTTGTTTGTTCAAAATTAGTTGAACCACATACAGGAAAGGCCGAATATGGATTCTGCCCTATAGTTGTACAAGATTGCGAAAAACAAGAATTTGTAAATAAGTATAAAAAAAGAGAAATGATAATTAAGCGCCTCTTCACATTATTTTCTTTAGCACAAATATATTCCTCTTTTTTGTCATTATTTAACTGGCTGATAATGAAATAGTAACTGATGTTCCAATAGTAAGAGATCTATAAAATGAATTTACATCAGGGGTATTTGTTTGATCTTTATGCCAAATTCTATTTACTAAAATATTACCGAAAATTCCTTCGACTTCTACTTAGGGTTAAATATTTTTTTTGCAAATATTAAAACAGGGTTTGTACCCCATGTGCAATTTTAAACTCAAGTCCCAGTAACCATTTCTTACGCCACAAGCCACCGGAATAACCTGTTAGCGTTCTGTCGCTACCGATTACCCGGTGGCAGGGTACGATGATGGCAATATTATTTTTTCCGTTGGTACTGGCAGCCGCACGGATAACTTTGGGGCTGCCAAGACGTTTGGCAAGGTCCATGTAGCTAATGGTTTTTCCATACGCTATCTCCATTAACTCACTCCAAACCCTGAGCTGAAACGCTGTGCCTTCCTGATGAACGGGTATTTCAAAATTTTTTCTTGTGCCATGAAAATATTCAATCAGTTGTTCTGTGCATTGGTGCATGATCTCTGTAATACCTGGTTCGCCGTACGTCAATTGATCCGTATTATCAACAAAGCTTAATTCACCAATATATTGTTCGGTACCGCCAATTTTCAGCATTCCGATAGGACTTTCATAATATGTATAGTGTAGTTCACTCATTAGCCTATGCGTTGTCCGTTTGCAACGGTAGTATCCGGTTGCAATAAAATTACCTGTTTATTTTCATCATACACACCTAATACCAGGCATTCACTAAAAAAGTTGGCTATCTGTTTGGGAGGAAAATTTACAACGGCTACCACCTGTTTGCCTTTCAATTCCTCTTTGGTATAATGATGGGTGATCTGGGCGGAAGATTGTTTGATGCCCAGCAGACCAAAATCTATGGTTAACCGGTAGGCTGGTTTTTTTGCTTTTGAGAAATCCGCGGCTTCCATTATGGTTCCGCTGCGGATGTCAATTTTTTCAAAATCGTCCCAATGTATCATATCCGGATAGTTTACCCAAATCTAAACACTAAATAGTTAGAAAACGAGGGGGTAACAGACATTATCAGCCACTTTGCTCAAAATGTGTGCTGATTAAACACCCGAAGGAAGTAAAATAGTTGCGTTGCGAAGTAACAGGACAGGAAAGATGAGATTATATATCCATCAGGCCTGCAAGCCGTAACAATTCCTTTTGTTTGTAATCATTGGAAGACAGGCTAAAACATTTGGCAGCTTCTTTAAGCAATGTTTGTATGATGCAGATATGTGATTGTGGTTTAAAATGAGCAGGCGATGCAGTGACGGCTATCTTTTCGAAATAATTTTCTACGTCTTTATGCGAAAATGCCTGACCTGTTGTGGCATCTACATAAAAATGGATTTTATCCTGCGGATGACCCATATGTGTTGCCTGATTATAATCTGAATGATAAAAAGCGATGATGCATTGTTTAGGTATATTAATGATTTTTGCATTGATATCCAACTGGTCGCACATTACCTGGTATAGGATTCCATTGGTTAATGCATTGCCTCTCTTGCTCTCCAGTACTTTGTTTATAAAGAAATCGTCAGGATGCTCATAATTTACTTCAACTCCCTTCAGGTTATAATAGTTGTAGATGATACTGGACAGTACATTCGCCTGCTCAAGTGGCGTTAAGAAACTATTCAGTTCAAGCCATACATTGCGCCGGATTTTTTCAATGTCCTGCAATACAGGAGTTATATGCAGATCGGAGTATTGGAATTTAGAAACCAATAAAGCGCCAAACAATAAATCGTGGTAACCGCTGTCCCTCCATTCAACCAGATCATCATACAGGTCGGTAAAATGCAGGTGGTGAATAATCATTTCAATTCGCTCCTGTACCTCTTCACTAAGCGTAGTTTCCCAAAGATGTTCAAGGTTGGGAATAATATTCTTTCCGTAAGCCACTATCTTTTCCGAAACGGTGGAATATACCTCCTCATCAGGATCATCTATAAGTGTAAACAGTGCATTGATCTCTCTGGTCTCCTGCATAAATGCGGCTGGTTAAAACATGATGAATAAACGGATGGATTACCGGCTAATTTGTCATGAATTCCTCATCAAACTAAATTAAATTTTAGTTACCGGGCCATAGTAAGTTATCCCATGAATGTGGAAATAAGAATGTGCTTTAAAATAATAATAATCATATATGTGCGTTGTGTGCCGTGTTTTTTGCTCAAAAAGTGAGAATTAACAGTTAACCAAGGGCTTTAACAGCTACTTTTGTGCTCTACCATTTAAAGCTTATTATGTCGCAATTTGTCATTCCCAAGTTTCCATCAACAACAAAATCACTTCATAGTGATCTGAAATTAAGGGTTCAGAAGTATTTTGAAGAGAGAGGGATCAACCCTACCGGTACTCCCAAATTATTTACCAAGGCCATCACTATGGTGATAGCGCTGGTATTAATTTATAGTCACCTGTTAATCTGGACCCCTGTATGGTATCTTGCCATTGGTGAATGTATCCTGTTGGGTGGATTGGTTGCGGGGATAGGTTTTAATGTGATGCATGACGGCAGCCATGGCAGTTTCAGCACCAATAAATGGGTTAACCGGATCGCTGCATCTTCTATCAGTTTGTTAGGGGCGAATCATTTTATGTGGAACATGAAGCATAATATGCTACACCATAGTTTTACCAATATTGATGGGGTAGACGATGATATTGAGATCTGTATTTTAATGCGTATGGCGCCAACCCAGAAACGGTATAAAATGCACCGTTTTCAGCACTTTTATTTTTGGTTCTTCTATATGCTGTTGTATGTATTTTGGATATTCTTCACATATTATAAAAAATATTTTTCACAAAAGATCGGTAATGTGCCCCTGAAGAAAATGAATATGAATGATCATATAGAATTTTGGGGTGTGAAAGTGTACCATGCAGCTGTTTTCATAGTGCTGCCTGTACTGGCTGTTGGCTGGATAAGCTGGATTGTTGGATTTTTTACCATGAGTCTTGTTGCGGGTTTTGTGCTGAGTATTGTTTTCCAATTGGCTCATACGGTAGAAGATACCTCATTTCCGATTGCAGATGTTGAAACCAACAAATTGCCGGATGAGTTCGCGGCACATCAGATTAAGACAACGGCTAATTTCGCTACCCGTAATAAACTTGTTAGCTGGCTGGTAGGTGGATTGAATTTTCAGATTGAACATCACCTGTTCCCTAAAATATCACACGTACATTATCCTGCCATCAGCGAGATCGTAAGAAATGTGTGCAGGGAATATCAGTTACAATACATCGAATATCCAACCATGCGTAAAGCAGTAGTGGCACATGTGAGGTTTTTGAGAGAAATGGGGAGGGGATAGAAGTTAGGAGTTGAAAGTCAAAAATAAAAAGTCAAAATGAAAACCATTTTAACTTTTTATTTTTTTGTGCTTGGCTTTTTAGTAGTAGCGGTTTTTTTTGCCGTTCTGGTTGTAGCCGATTTCTTAGTAGCTGCTTTTATTTTTTTTGCAAAGGCATTCGGTACCTGTTCTTCGATCATTTTTTTGATGATCTCGATATCAATATCAATAAGGTCTTCCGGTGTGTATTTGGAT
>CAYHTC010000224.1:0-4331 GCA_964359445.1 uncultured Sediminibacterium sp.
AAACAATTTCTCCGGAACCATTGGTGCCAACAGAATAACAGGTAACCGTTTTACCCTCTCCGCCTGCAAGGGAAGATTCGATGGCCTCATCAATGGCTTGTCCATCTTTGGAGATAAATGAAATGGTACCTGTTGCTTTTTTTACAAATTTTGCTTCCAACCCAATTACAAGCATACTCACCGAAGGCTCCCGCCGGTACACCTGCGCAAATGCCAGCAAACCTGTACTCATTTCGGCGGCCATCAACTGAATAGCAAAATACATGGACCGGAAAGGGTTCCGGTTAAACCATTTATATGTTACCGTAACTACTGCCTGCTGTTCATCCAATGAGGCAACGCGCAAACCGGCAAATAAAGCCGATGGCAGGCGCTGCAACATAAAAAGCCTGAATTTGAGCGGGCTGGTAATTTGTTTTTTGAATAGTTGAAAACCAGGATTCATGATAATGGGATTTACAAAAGCAGTGAGGCCAGTGCATAATCCGCAACCAGGATAATGATACAACTCACTACCACGGCACTGGTACTGGCTCTGCCGATCTCTAAGGAACCCCCTTTCACATTATATCCGTAATAGGCCGGGATACTACTGAGAATAAAAGCAAAAGTGTAGGATTTATACAGGGCAAAATTGATATTATATACATTGAGGTTTTGTCTGAGTCCGATATCAAAGATATCGTTAGCCAGTATACCCGTTAAAGCGCCTGCGGTACGACCACCCCAGATACCCAATACGGCTGAGATAACAATGAGGCAGGGTATAACTACTAAGGCCCCCAGTATTTTGGGCATGATCAAATAACTTTTGGTATTGATGCCCATGATCTCCAGTGCATCTATTTGCTCACTAATACGCATATTACCCAATTCACTGGCGATCTTACTGCCAATCACCCCCGCCAGTACAATACTTACTACCGTAGGTGATAATTCAAGTATCATACTATCCCGCACTATTTGTGCAATGGTTGAAGCCGGCACCAATGGACTAACCAATTGATACGCTGTTTGCACGGTAGTAACCGCACCCAAAAACAAGGAAATGATTACCACAATCGGTAAGGCCCCGATGCCTATTTCAACACACTGGTGCATAAATTCTTTCCAGTACATGCGCCAGTTCTCAGGCCGGGTAAACATGCCTTTGAGCATTAGAAGGTATCGGCCCAGGTGGGTGAAGAATGTCATCCTTTTTTTTTATTAATAATTAATGATTAAGAATTAATAATTTCTTTGGGGGGGATTATTAATCGCTTTTTTATTTTTTTCTCTTTTTTAAACGTTTCCACCAGGCGCTGCGTTGTATTATTTCGTCTGTATTCATCCGGCATTTAAGTTGTGCATCCACTACGGCTATCAATGCCATATTAATGATACTCCGGACAGTACTTCCGAGCTGTAATACATGCACCGGTTTTTTTAATCCTAACAGTATCGGACCAATGGCATCGGCGCCACCCACTTCCTTTAACAGGTTGTAAGTTACGTTGCCGGACGTTAAGTTAGGGAACATTAATACATTCACATCCTCATCCACCAACTCACTAAAAGGATAGTTATCGCGCAATATTTCCTTGTTAAAAGCCATACTACCCTGCATTTCGCCATCCACAATCAGGGAGGGGTTACGATGTTTCAATATTTTAGTGGCTTCCGCTACCAGCCTTGCTTCGGGCGAATCGCTGCTGCCAAAATTACTATAGCTCAACATGGCGATTCTGGGCGTTAGGTTAAAGTTCCGCACTTCTTTGGCAACCATCATGGTAATATCCGCCAGTTCTCCGGCTGTTGGATTAAAATTTACCGTGGTATCCGCGAGAAATAAAGGTCCCTTCTTGGTAAGCAGCAAATACATGCCGGCAATCTTTTTCACGCTTTCTTCCGTTCCAATAATCTGTAATGCGGGACGGATGGCTTCCGCGTAATTTTTAGTGAGGCCCGATAGCATGGCATCCGCATCACCCGTTTCAACCATCATACAACCAAAATGGTTGCGGTCTTTCATAAGCTTGTGGCTCTCATATTTATTAATACCCCTTCGTTGTCTTTTCTTAAAGAACAGTTCCGCATAAAAATCGCGTTTCGGCTCCATCTCATCACTACGCGGATCAATAATAGGAATATCAGCAAGGTCAATATTGTTTTCTTCGGCTATACGGTTAATTTTAACAGGATCACCTAAGAGAATCGGATACGCGATTCCATCATCATACAAAATACTGGCCGCCTTCAATATTTTCTGGTTATCGGCTTCCGCAAATACCAACCGTTTCGGATCCTTACGGGCCTTATTACCAATCGCACGTATTAACTGGTTATCCAATCCCAGGCGTTTATTCAGTTCAACGGTATAGGCATCCCAGTTCTCAATCGTTTTTTGTGCCACACCGCTTTCTACTGCCGCCCTTGCAACAGCGGGCGCCACAGTAGATAATAATCGCGGATCCAAGGGTTTGGGAATAATATATTCAGGCCCGAACGACATGCTGCTCTGGTTATACGCCATGTTCACAATATCCGGCACCGGCGATTTTGCCAGGCCGGCCAAAGCCCTTACTGCCGCCAGTTTCATGGCTTCATTAATCTGCTTGGCACGTACATCCAGGGCCCCGCGGAATATATACGGAAAGCCCAACACATTATTTACCTGGTTCGGATAATCAGACCGGCCGGTTGCCATAATAATATCTTTCCGTACGGCTGTAGCTTCATCATAAGTAATTTCCGGATCCGGATTGGCCATCGCAAAAACAATCGGGTTCTTTGCCATACTCTTCACCATATCCTGTGTTACCACATTACCTACACTCAACCCTAAAAACACATCCGCATCCTTCATGGCTTTGGCCAGGGTCCAGTCGCTTTTCTTTACGGCGAATTTTTCGCGAATGGGGCCCAGATCCGTTCTGCCGGTATGCAAAACCCCATCTTTATCAAACACAATAAAATTTTCATACCTGGCCCCCAGCGCCACATACAATTGAATACAGGCCATGGCCGCGGCGCCGGCGCCATTGATCACAAAACTTACTTTTTCAATTTTTTTCTTCTGCAGTTCCAGGGCATTCAACATAGCCGCGCTGCTAATGATGGCCGTTCCGTGCTGGTCGTCATGCATTACAGGAATATTCATCTGCTTCTTCAGTTCCTGCTCTATATAAAAACATTCCGGCGCTTTAATGTCTTCGAGATTGATGCCGCCAAAGGTTGGCTCCAGCGATTTTACAATCTGTACAAATTTTTCCGGATCTTTTTCATTGATCTCGATATCGAAAACATCTATGTCGGCAAATATTTTAAACAATACGCATTTCCCTTCCATTACGGGTTTACTGGCTTCCGGGCCAATATCTCCCAAACCCAGTACAGCCGTGCCGTTGGTTATTACGGCTACCAGGTTACCCTTGGCGGTATATTTATAAATCTCTTCCGGGTTGGCGGCAATTTCTTTACAGGGTTCGGCCACACCCGGGCTGTAGGCCAGCGACAGATCGCGTTGTGTTTTAGCTTCTTTGGTAGGAACTACTTCAATTTTTCCGGACCTTCCGCTGGAATGATATTCCAATGCCTGCTCTCTTCTCAGATCAGTATGTTTAGCCATAATTCTTTTTTAGGTTACCGGCAACACAAAACAAATCGGCTGTTGTTGCGTCGCACCCTTCCCGGTTCTGTTCTTTACTGAACATTTACCGTTGCGTAAGGAGCTGCAAAAATACGATTTATTAAAATGATAGCTGGCAGGCAATTTTAAGGGGAAATAAGGGCGGGTTTTTACCACGAAACTCCCTTACGAAGCCGACACGTCAAATTTACCGAAAATTTTTTTACGAAGACGTTTCCCCCGCCTAACGCAAAACCGCTATTACCGGAAGTTGCTATCTGTCCACCATGAGAAGTTGTCTGAAATAATGATTTCATTCTTTTCAAAATGAAGCGTTGTTTTCATAGGTATAGTCCTGAATTGCAAATTGCATTTGTTTGCAAGTTGTCGTATTTCTGGTGTGTCATCATATGTCAACATGAACTTTCCTTTTAGCTGAGCAGTAAGTTCAAATAATCTTTCATGGTCAATGTCAAAATATGTGTAAAGGCGTTTTCCGGCAATTGTGTATGGTGGGTCAATAAAAAAGTAAGCACTTTTCTTGTTTAGATTTTGTTCCAAAACTTCAAAAGCATCACCCGAAATAAATGTTATCTTGTCTTTCACGTAGTTGATTGCAAGTATTCTGTCACGCAATGTTTTTGGATACCAACGAGAAGTAATTCCTTTCCCATTCTCACCGTTTTTAATCATTCCTGAACCTTTAGCAAGAATGCCTCCATGA
>CAYHTC010000225.1:0-4315 GCA_964359445.1 uncultured Sediminibacterium sp.
AGGCATAAAAAGCGGCCAGTAAATTCATCAGGTTATGGTTGCCGAATACTTCCAGGGATCCTGTTATCCCTTCAATGGTTACTGTAGTTTTGCCATCCAGGATGGTATGTTCCGGTATGCTATAAGGCTGATAACGTAAATCTGTCCGGAGATTTTCCTCAACCAATTGTTTCAAAACAGGATCCGATTCGTTATAAATGAGTAACCCGTTTTTTTCAATTTTTTGAATAAAAATGATGAATTGTTCCAGGTAAAATTCAAAAGTGGGGAACACATTAATATGATCCCAGGCAATGCCCGTAAGTATCGCCACATGCGGGAACAGGAAATGAAATTTTGGTTTACGCTCTATGGCGCTGGCCGGATACTCATCGCCTTCACAAATGATAACAGGGGCTTCAGTGATATTTACAGACTGATCAAAACCATCCAAACGGGCGCCTACCAGGTAATCAAAATCATGGTTCAGCCTTTTTAATACATGCATGATCATAGCCGTTGTAGTGGTTTTGCCATGACTTCCGCCAACCACTATCCTTTTTTTCTGCAGGCTTTCATGGTAGATATATTCAGGAAATGAATATATCTTCAACCCCAGCTCCTGGGCCCTGAGTAGTTCCGGGTTATCATTTCGGGCATGCATACCCAGGATCACAGCATCTATCTCGCCGGTAATCAGAGACGGTTGCCAGCCAATCTGAGAGGGCAGCAGACCTTCCGCAGCCAAATTGGCTTTGGCCGGTTCAAAGATCTCATCATCCGTACCCGTTACCCGGTAGCCTTTCCGGTGCAAGGCAATAGCCAACTGGTGCATTACACTTCCCCCGATTGAAATAAAATGTACCCGCATACGTTTCTATTGAAGAATCATCAATAAATTAACAAAATGTGTAAATATGGAAGGCAACGTTTGCACCTGAAACTCTATCTTTACCAAGTTGCAAAATACAGCCTAATCCCATATATTTATTCACATGAACATGAAAAAGATTACCTTATTATTTCTGTCCTTCCTGGTACTGTCTGTCCTGATGATTTCCTGTGTACCTGTCAGGAAGGGTTGTCCGACTACTAACCCTAAATATTTCAGCCAATAGCCTGTTTGTACAGAATGACTATTGCGTTGTAATTTCCCAAATAATTTTTAATGAACTGGATCCCGCTTACCACAGAAGAACAATTACAAAAAATTATAGAAAAATCTACCGCCGTACCGCAGGTTATCTTCAAACATAGTACGCGTTGCAGTACCAGTTCGATGATACTGAACAGGCTGGAAATATCCACTGATGCGGGCGGTGTTGATTTTCATTTTCTCGATTTAATTGCCTTTCGCTCTGTTTCAGCTAAAATAGCCGAGGTATGGAAAGTACACCATGAATCACCCCAAATTCTCCTCATCAAAAATGGAGAATGCATTTACGATGAGAGTCATACGGGTATTACCATGAATGAACTGCTCAAACAGGTTGCCGGGAATTAAATTAAGGCATAATGGCCCGTTCCATTCCTATTATTCATCATCTTTGCGCACAAGAACAAGTACATGGAAATTGCCGGATACATTGCCGCACTGGTTATTGGAATATCTCTTGGCCTGATAGGAGGAGGTGGTTCTATTTTAACGATACCCGTGCTGGTTTATCTTTTTAGTATTCAACCCAGCCAGGCAACAGGCTATTCCCTTTTTATTGTTGGCTTCAGCAGCCTGGCAGGCGCTTATAAAAATTTTCGGAGGGGAAATATCAATTACAAAGCCGCCTTTTATTTTGGCATAACCTCCATTATTACCGTAGTGCTGATCAGGAAATTTCTACTCCCGGTTTTACCGGAGCAATTTTTCACACTGGGTACCATACCTGTCAGCAAGTCTTTAGTAACCATGATACTGTTTGCAGTGGTCATGATCGTTGCTTCATTGAATATGATTCAAAAACAGGCTTTGGTAAAGGTGGATGAAAACGATCATCATATACACCTTACGAAAGCATTGATAAGGGGTGTAGAAGTAGGTTTATTAACCGGATTGCTGGGAGCCGGCGGTGGTTTTCTGATTATTCCCATCTTAATTTTTTCCTTTCATCTCCCGATGAAGGATGCCATCGGTACTTCGCTGCTTATTATTGCCATGAATTCACTGTTCGGTTTTGCCGGTGATCTATTTCACCAACAATTTGATTGGGCATTGCTGCTCCCTCTTACAGCCATTGCCATCGCCGGCACTTTTATTGGCAGAAGACTTGGTCAGGACCTTCCCGGTGAAAAATTAAAAAAATGGTTTGGTTGGTTTGTGCTGGTAACGGGCATTTACATTATTATACATGAAATATTTTTGAAGTAGCCTGATTGCGGATTAGGGGATTATCGTAATTTCATTCATCTAAAGTCTACTAATATGATAGAATGGTTGCAGCAACCCTGGCCCTGGTATGTGGCCGGGCCGGTTATAGGGTTAATGGTACCGGTTTTATTATTGATTGGCAATAAAAGACTGGGCATATCCTCCTCACTCAGGCATATTTGTGCCGCCTGTTTACCAACTAAAATTCCTTTCTTCCAGTATAACTGGAGAAAAGAAGCCTGGAATCTTTTTTTTGTAGCAGGTGTTCTGATTGGCGGATGGCTGGCTGCCGGTTTCCTGACATCCTCTGCCCCTGTTCAGGTAAATGAAAATCTTTTGATTGAGTTACAGCAATATGGCATCACTAATCATGATACCCTGGTGCCAACTGATATTTTTAACTGGCCGGCACTTTTAACCATCAGGGGAAATATCATGATGGTAGCCGGAGGATTTTTAGTTGGATTTGGAACAAGGTATGCGGGTGGTTGTACATCGGGCCACTCAATCATGGGATTAAGTAATTTACAACTGTCATCACTGATCGCCACCTGTTCCTTTATGGCTGGTGGATTTATTATGGCAAATCTGATCATGCCTTTTATTTTAAAATATTAACCAATGCAGGCAAAAGAAACCAATATGGATTTTGAAGTACGTTCTTTAGATTCCATCTGCATCAATACCAGTGAACTCAAACATCCCTGGTGGTATGATTTTAAGTACCTGGTGACAGGTATTTTATTCGGCATGATATTAACCAAAGCGGAAGTGATCTCCTGGTTCCGTATACAGGAAATGTTCCGCCTGCAAAGCTTTCATATGTTTGGCGTGATAGGCTCTGCGGTTGCAGCAGGCGCCGTATCTGTTTTCATCATCAAAAAATTCAGGATCAAAACTATCTATGGTGAAGAAATTGAACTGCATACCCGTCCGTTTAACAAAGGACAAATGATAGGTGGATTATTATTTGGATTTGGGTGGGCGCTTACCGGTGCCTGTCCGGGCCCTTTATTTGCCCAAATTGGCGCTGGAACATCAGTGATTATGGTAACTTTATTTAGTGCAACTGCAGGAACATGGGTATACGGGTTATTAAGAGATAAATTGCCGCATTAGAACCCCCTTGTTATCATAATTATGAGATTCCAAAATATTCCAAATGTATTGAGTGCCCTGTTATTGGTTATAAGTGCGTGTAATACCGGGAAACAGGAAGAGGCCGGTTCAATCATCCACAAAACAGATCCGGCTGATTGCTGGACCGGCCCGGGGGTTAATCAAATTCCCATTAATGAAAAAGGGCAACAGATCCGCTACGGAAGAAACCTGATTGCCAACACTGCGTATTATTTAGGTCCAAAAGGAACGGTAAGCAAAAGCACCAATGGCATGAACTGCCAGAACTGCCACCTCAATGCCGGTACCAAACCATGGGGTAATAATTATGGCAGCGTGGCATCTACCTATCCTACATTCAGGGATCGTTCAGGCACTATAGAAAGTATTGAGAAGAGAGTGAACGATTGTATTGAACGAAGCCTGAATGGAAGGGCCATTGACACCAACAGTAAAGAAATGCATGCAATAGTAGCTTATATACAATGGTTAAGCAGCGATATTCCAAAGGGAACCAGGCCAAAAGGATCAGGTATTATGGAACTACCTTACCTAACCAGGGCAGCAGATCCCATACAGGGTCAAAAAAAGTACGCGGCAACTTGTGAAAAATGTCATGGTAAAAATGGCGGCGGACAATTCAATCCCGGCAATGTTACCTATCTCTATCCACCTTTATGGGGGAAAAACAGTTACAATACCGGCGCCGGTTTATTCCGGTTATCAAGATTCGCGGGTTATGTAAAGAATAATATGCCGAGCCCGATTACCTATCATACCCCACAACTAACAGATGAGGAAGCCTGGGATATAGCTGCTTATGTAAACTCACAACCCAGGCCCACAAAGGATCTT
>CAYHTC010000226.1:0-4284 GCA_964359445.1 uncultured Sediminibacterium sp.
ATTGGGAATACCTGCAACAGGTTTTATTCCGGCTATTGCCTGTTTTACCGGCGCTGCCAAGCGTTTGGAGTTACTGGCATCAGGCGGCAAAACCCGTTTTTACAGGGATTTTGCCCATGCACCCAGTAAAGTAAAAGCTTCTATTGAAGCGGTAAAACAACAATATCCCGATCGTAAGCTGATAGCGATTCTTGAATTACATACATACAGCAGTTTGAATGCACAATTCATGGAGGAATACCAGGGAGCAATGGATAAAGCGGATATTGCCGTTGTATTTTATGCCAAACATGCGCTGGAACTGAAACGTATGCCCGATCTGCCCGTTCAGAAAATATACGATGGTTTTAACAAGGATGGCTTACTGGTAATGAATGATGCCGGTGCATTATGGCAATGGCTTCAGTCACAATCTTACTCAAATGCCAGTGTCCTTTTAATGAGTAGTGGCAACTATGATGGACTGGATATGCTTACCTTTGCCAACGAGGTTACCTCAAAAGAAAAGACCAAGTAACGCCATCATGAAACTGCAACTAATCCGCCCCATCACTTTTATTGATTTAGAAACCACCGGTATCAATATCAGTACAGATCGTATCGTTGAAATCGCCATCATTAAAATCCTGCCGGATGGTACCCGGCAGCCAAAACGAAAACTCATCAATCCGCAGATGTCTATTCCTGCCGGTTCCAGCGCCATTCATGGAATTACAGACGAGATGGTAAAAGATGCTCCAACCTTTAAACAGGTGGCAAATGAATTGAAACAGTTTATGGAGAATTGTGATATGGGCGGATATAACAGCAACCGTTTCGATATTCCCATGTTGATAGAAGAATTTCTTAGGGTGGGAATTGAATTTTCCATTGATGGCCGGAAACTGGTTGATGTACAAAGAGTATTTCATATGATGGAACAGCGCACATTGAGCGCTGCCTATAAATTCTATTGCCAGAAAGTATTAGAGGGCGCCCACAGCGCCGAAGCAGATGCAACAGCCGCCTGGGAAGTATTGGAAGCACAGGTGGAACGTTACCCGCAAATAGGCGATACCGTTGAAAGTATTGTGAAATTTACGGGAGAGGATGATATTGTTGACTTTGCCCGCCGTTTTGTAAAAGAAAATGGTATTGAACTATTCAATTTTGGTAAGCATAAAGGTAAACCCGTTACCCAGGTTTTAAAAGAAGAACCACAGTATTATGATTGGATGATGAAAGGCGATTTTCCTATGAACACTAAGCAGAAACTCACTGAAATCCTTAACCGAACAATTAGTAAAAAAAATTAGTATATGTTTTTTAACTTTCTTAAAGGATATTTTAATGGCCTAAAATGAGCTAAGTTGTAACTTGTGCCGATACCCAATACCCCCTTATTTGGAAAAAATAGTTATCATACCTACTTATAACGAGAAGGAAAATATTGCCGCTATCATTACTGCGGTTTTTTCTTTGCGGCAGGGATATCATGTATTGGTTATTGATGATAATTCTCCCGATGGTACCGCGGCAATAGTTCGTGAACTGATCCCGCTTTATCCCGGTCAGTTATTTTTAGAGGAGCGCAAAGGCAAACTGGGTCTGGGTACCGCTTATATCTATGGGTTTAAGTGGAGCACTGAACGCAACTACCAGTATATTTTTGAAATGGATGCCGATTTCTCCCATAATCCCAATGACCTGGAAAGATTATATCATGCCTGTAAATTTGAAGGGGCCGATGTGGCTGTGGGAAGCAGGTATGTACCTGGCGGCAGAACAGAGAACTGGCCCCTCGACCGGCAAATTTATTCCAAAGGCGGCGCTTTCTACACTAAGCTGATTACCTGGATGCCGGTAAATGATCCTACGGCAGGTTTTGTATGTTATAAAAAACAGGTATTAGAATCAATTAATTTTGATATGATACAGTTTGTAGGTTATGCTTTCCAGATAGAAATGAAATTTGCTTCCTGGAAATTAGGGTTTACCATCAAAGAAGTACCCATCACTTTTGTTGACCGCAAGACTGGTGTAAGTAAAATGAGTAAGGGTATTATTAAGGAAGGCGTGCTGGGTGTGCTTAGCATTCAATGGAAAAGCCTGTTTAAAAATTACAGCTCAATGGTAAAAAATACAGAAATCAATACCGGAATACCTTCTTAATCCTTTTGCGGGATAGCTACTCAAAATTTTTCAGTTTCTTTACCGGTTATGAAGCAGGCCCTGGTTAAATTACATATTGCTGTTTTCCTGGCGGGATTCACCGGCGTATTGGGGGCATTGATCGTTTTAAATGAAGGACTATTGGTTTGGTACCGTATTATGATTACGGTGGTAACACTGCTGGTATGGCTAAGCTGGAAAAAGAAGATCACGAAAATATCACCCGCTTCCGTATGGAAACTACTGGGTATCGGAACTGTTATTGCATTGCACTGGGTTTGTTTTTACGGAAGTATCAAGATGGCAAATGTATCTATCGGGTTAATCTGTTTCGCATCGGTAGGGTTGTTCACCGCTTTATTGGAACCATTGATTACGCGTAAAAAATTCAGTTGGACAGAGCTTGGGTTGGGCATGATCAGTTTACTGGGTATTTACCTGATCTTTCATTTTGATACACGTTACCGTGCGGGAATCCTGGTAGGTATTGCCGCCGCGCTGTTAGCCGCTTTATTTTCTGTGCTGAATAAAAAGCATGTAAAAATAGCGGCTCCGCAAACGATGATGCTGTATGAATTAAGCGGCGGATTATTGTTGCTGACTCTTTTAATGCCCCTCTACCTTCATTTTTTTCCTACCGATTATATTTTCCCATCCCTGGCAGATTGGGGCTGGCTGCTGGTATTAAGCTGGCTCTGCACGGTACTGGCAATGGATCTGATGTTACAGTCTTTACAAAAAGTATCCGCTTTTACGCAAAACCTCAGCTTTAACCTGGAACCGGTTTATGGGATACTGCTTGCCTTTATCTTGTTCAAAGAGAACGAATACCTTGATAACAGTTTCTATACCGGATTTTTGTTAATAGGCATATCAGTGGCATTACAAATGCTCAGGGTAATCAATAAAAGAAAATAATTTTCTCCGTGAACCTCAATTTCTCCGTGCGCTCCCCATACTTTGCTATCTTCGGAAACCAAAAACTATTCATTAATGAAGGAGCTCCTGTTTATTTCATTTTGTATCCTGTCTGTTGCTGTTTCTGCACAAAAAAAACCTTTGGATCATTCGGTATATGATGGCTGGCAAAGCATTGCCGACCGTTCTGTCAGTAATAACGGTAAATACCTCACTTATACCGTAAACCCGCAGGAAGGGGATGTACTAACGGTAACTCATTGGCCTCAAATTTTGTCTTATTGCTAAAAAACAAATAAACTAAAGTTCATGAAAGTAATTAAGAAATTAATTCATACCATACTGTCCATTTCAGGATATGTTCCAGAGCATATGACCCTGATGAGATTTTTTTTTATGCTCGGCTCTGTTTTGGTATCTATTTTTCTACTACCAAAGTATAAAAATGTGGATTTTGCCATTGTTTACTTTATTTGCAGTACGATTGCATACATTGGCTTTATATTTCTTGTTCTTCCTGAACGAGGCCTTCGTTTAAAACTTATTGAAAAATTAGGAGAGGAGAAAGCCTATTTATACTACGAAGCTTTTCTCGCGTTTGTTTTTTTCCACAACGGTATTGGCTTGAGTTTTATAAGTCAGAGCTCAGCAGGTAGTGGTTTCTTTGGAAGTATTCCAGTAACAGTGACTTTCGCGTTTTTTGCTATTTTATTTACTGCAGGTATGGGCATTAAAATTTGGTCAGCTTATGTGGTAGGTATTCCGATATATTACTGGAAAGATATGTTTTTTGAAAAAAAAGTTTGCGATTTCGTCGTAACGGGACCCTATAAATATTTCAATAATCCTATGTATGGTATTGGGCAACTCCAGGTTTATGCAATTGCCATTTATTATAATTCTATTTATGGACTCATCTTTGGAGCAATCAATCAAGGGCTTGTTTTTTTATTTTATTTTACGGTTGAAAAACCATTTATTTATCGTACGTATTTTCAACAAAAAACACCTTCTTGAGTTCAAACCCGGAAGACGGTACCTCATTTTATTCTCCGAAAAGTCTCCCGAACGGGGTACTTTTCGGTTGAGAATTGACCAGGCCCCCCTGTTGCAGTGAATTTGATGAGAAAATAAGCCTGGATGATTGATAGTAGAGAATAATTTTAAAACAGCCAATTATTAATTAAGAATTAATAATTGGCTGCTATTTCTATT
>CAYHTC010000227.1:0-351 GCA_964359445.1 uncultured Sediminibacterium sp.
TTAATAGCGGAAAATATATACATATTATGTATTTTAACTTTATATTAAATTGATTATCAGTATAATTTATTTATATTTACCGTTCATCACTTTGTGTTCATTAATAGTTGCAGCATTAAGCAGCAATCTATTGTCATAAAGTGTTAAGGTTTTGTTTTCTTTAACTAAATTGCGACCCACAATCACTAAAAACTAAGATTATGAGAAAATTAGTTACCATGTTATTGTGCGTGGTGTTAGCTATCACTCAAATAGCTGCACAAACGCGTACGATAAAAGGAAAAGTTACTGACACGAAAAGTAACCCGGTTCCGAATGCTTCTGTTACTGTTAAGGGTTCCACACTCGGAA
>CAYHTC010000227.1:361-3501 GCA_964359445.1 uncultured Sediminibacterium sp.
ATGCAAACGGAGATTTTTCAATCAATGTTCCCGGCACAGCTAAAGTGCTGGTGATTTCATCACTTAATTTTACAGGTCAGGAAGTGGCTATTGGCAATAAAACCAGTATCGCCGTTTCGCTTGTTTCTACAGCTCAGGACCTCCAGGAAGTGGTAGTGGTGGGTTACGGAACCAAAAAGAAATCTGATCTAACCGGTTCGGTAGCCACTTTAAAAGCCGCTGATGTAGAGAGCCTGCCTTTCTCTTCTGTAGATAAGGCCTTGCAGGGTAAAGTGGCCGGGTTGCAATCAATTGCCGCTTCTGGTCAGCCAGGCGCCTCTCAAAGCATTGTTATCCGCGGTATCAGCTCTATCAGCGGTAGCAGTAACCCGCTTTGGGTTATTGATGGCGTTCCGGTTAATGAAGGTAATGTGGCACGTTTGCAAACAACAGCTAACCTGTTAAGTACTTTAAACCCGAACGACATTGAAAGTATCTCTGTATTAAAAGATGCCGCTTCCCAGTCAATTTATGGTAGCCGCGCCGCCAATGGTGTTATCGTGGTTACTACCAAAAAAGGTAAGGCAGGTAAAACCAAATTCAGATTTGATACAGAGGTTGGTCAAAGTAATACAGCCTATACAAATGCTAAATACAAACCACTGAATGCACAACAGTATACAAGTATTACCCGCGAAGGTCTGGTAAACCTGGGACAGTCTCAGGCTGTGATTGATGCTACCATTAACGCTTTAGGTGGTAACAGTGGTATTGATTTTAACTGGCTGGATAATGTTAGCCGCAATGGTACCCAACAGCAATATAACGTGAGCGCCCAGGGTGGAAATGATAAAACAACATTCTTTTTATCAGGCGGGCATTTTGTTCAGGAAGGTACTACCATCAATTCCAAACTAACCAGAACCAATGGTAATGTAAATATCACCAACCAGGCTACCGATAAATTAAAACTCGGATTTAACCTGAATGCCGGTGTGGTAAATCAACGCGCTCCCCTGGCTGGCGGCGCTTTTGGTAACCCGGTGTTGTCTTCCTTTTTCCTGTTACCAACCAGGTCCGCTTACAATGCGGACGGTTCGTATAACTTCAGTATAGGTGGTTTACATAATACCATTGCTTTAACTGATCTGGATAAAAGATTCCTGCGTCAGGCCGGCTTCCGCGGAAGTATCTATGGCGAGTACAAAATCCTGGAGAACCTGAAATTCAGGTCTCAGTATGGTATTGATTATAACCTGTTGGAAGAAGATCAGTATAATAACCCATTGCATGGTGATGGCGCCGCATCAAACGGCAGAGCCTTCTCATTTTATACCCGTTATTTTAACTGGGTTTGGACCAATACCCTTGATCTGCAACAAAATATTACCCGTGGCGGTGACCTGTCTTTCAGTGCACAGTTGGGACTTGAAGCACAAAAATCTTCCGGTTATTTCAGCTCTTTGCAGGCACAACAGTTTCCGCCAACTACTGCATTAACCTATCCGGCATCAGGAGCCAGTCCTACCACCGCTACTGCTACCATTACTGAATATTCTTTCGCTTCACAGTTTGCTTCAGCGGCTGTGAACTATAAGAACAGGTATGTTGTATCCGGTAGCTTCCGTCGGGATGGATCTTCTAAATTCAGTCCGAGCAATAAATTCGGTAATTTCTACTCTGCAGGCGCCACCTGGAATGTAGACAGGGAAAGGTTCATGGAAAATGTGCGTTTTATTACCCAATTGAAACTCCGTTCTTCTTATGGTGTGAACGGTAGCAATACCGCTATCGGGAACTACGATGCACTTCCATTATATGGCTACGGTTATAACTATAACCAATTGCCAGGTAGTGCACCTGCCAACGTAGGTGATCCTAACCTTACCTGGGAACTCAATAAACCATTCAACGTTGGTATTGATGTAAGTATGTTTAAAAACAGGATCAGTTTTACTGCTGAATATTATACCAGAACAACTTCAAACCTACTGCTTTCAGTTCCTTTGTCCCGTACTTCCGGTTTTGCATCTGCCACCCGTAATATTGGTACAATGACGAATAAGGGTATCGAGTTAACCTTAAGTGTTGTTCCTGTTCAAACAAGGGATTTTAAATGGGATATTGATTTCAATTTCGCCAATAATAAGAACACGGTACTGTCATTGCCCGGCGGAGCTGACATTCCCAATGTACCCGGTTTTAACTACATCATCAGAGAAGGATATGCACTGAATTCATTCTTCTTAAGAGAGTGGGCCGGTGTTGATCCTGCCAATGGAGATCCTTTGTGGTATGCGGATAATACACACGGGGCTACTACCAATGTATATCCGGGCGTAGCCGCGAGAATTATTGCCGGTAATGCACAACCTAAATACTTTGGTTCTTTAAGTAATACCATCACTTTCAAAAACTTTACCATTAGTGCACAGTTGTACTATAACTATGGTAACTATGTTTACGATACGTGGAGTGGGTATTACTTAGGAGCAGGTTTTGGCGCCACCTTTAATAAAGTGGTACGTGTGCTTGACCGCTGGCAAAAACCTGGCGATAATGCTGGTATTCCCAAATATATTTATGGGGGTAATAAGAACTTCCAGAGTGGATCAACTTTCTTTTTACAAAAAGGAGACTTTGTCAGGCTACGTGAAATACAGGTTGGCTATGATCTTCCCCAAAACCTGCTTACAAAGTTCAGTTTATCCAGTATGAATTTTTATGTAAGAGGTACCAACCTGTTTACATGGGTTAAGGATAAAAATCTTGCCTTTGATCCTGAGCAGGGAACCAATAGTGCCAGTAACCTGAATGTTTTCATCCCTAAAACGGTAACTGTAGGACTTAGTGTTGGATTTTAATACAGTCTTAAAAAATGTCAATTATGATAAAAATATTTAAATATAAAATGTTGCTGGTGATAGTGTTACTGGCAACATTCTCATCCTGTAAAAAAAGCTTTATTGAGCTCAGTTCGCCAACTTCTCTAACTCCGGAACAGGCTTTGGGAACGGAGGCAGATATTGCCGTTGCTCTTCGTGGAGCTTATGCCGGTTTAAGGGAGGTGGATTTTTACGGAAGATCATTACCCGTTATCGGTGATATCATGGCAGACAATGCTTATCAGTCTGCCCTGAATACCAACCGCTATACTTTCT
>CAYHTC010000227.1:3511-4276 GCA_964359445.1 uncultured Sediminibacterium sp.
AGGGCGCTGTTGCCAGTGATGGTAATGTATTGGGTAACTGGACCTCTGGCTACTCGGTGATCCTGCGTGCCAATAACATCATCAATTCAACTTTGCCATCTACAGCGAATATTGATCAGTACAAGGGTGAGGCGTATGCCATCAGGGCTTTGTGTTATTTTGCACTGGTTCGCCATTATGCAAAACCATATGCTGATGATCCCGCTGCATTGGGTGTTCCTATTGTTACTGTTTACAATCCGGATCTGAAACCGGCGCGTAACAAAGTATCGGAAGTGTATGCGCAAATAATCGCCGACTTGAATAAAGCATATACATTGATGACTAAGTATACCAACTCTTCACAGTTCAGTAAATATGCGGCAAAAGCCCTTCAGGCGAAAGTTTACCTGAATATGGGTGATAAAACCAATGCGAAAACAGCCGCCCTGGACGTTATTAATAATGGCGGTTTCACTGCTGTAACCGCGGCGGGCCATGATTCTTATTGGGTAAATTCTGCTGTCAGAACTGATAAAGTAGAAACCTTATTTGAGGTTTCATCTGATGGTGTGGCTAACCTGGCATTTGATGCTTTGAGCTATCTATACAGCCAGACTGGTAACTATGGTGATCTGCTTTGTTCAGATCAGCTCTATGCATTATATGAAGCCGCCGATGTACGTAAAAATTTATACGCTACCGGAACAAGGGCAGGATTGCCTTCTGTTTTTGTAAACAAATACCCGGTTATCATAGGAGACCTGAGTGATACCAAAGTAATCC
>CAYHTC010000228.1:0-4250 GCA_964359445.1 uncultured Sediminibacterium sp.
CAGCAGCAGGTCCCCCTCTTTCGCGTAATCAAAACAGGTTGCCGGAACAATATGATCGAATTGCCAGGTTTTGCCAAAGTTCTCCCAGTTCAGGCCATCCGTAAACTGACATTCAAACCAACGCCTCAGGTTTTCTATATCTAAACCAAAGTATGGCGCATAGGCTTCGCTTGGGCTTCTTTCTAAAACGTAGCGGCGAAAGCTTACCTGCCATTTTCGTTTTTCACGTAAACGGATCAGCGAGTCGGTAAGTTCTGTTTGCGGCGTCCATCTTTTCCTGGCCATACACAAAAATAAATAATGTTTCAGTGTGAAACGGTGATTTGTGGAACCTTTTGTTTTAAGAGTGAAACTGTTTCACAGAGAAACGGTGATTTGTGGAACCATTAATTATTGCGTACAGGCAAAATCCTGCACCAGAAAGTACTGATCCTTGCCATAAAGTGCCGAGCCCACCCCTATTTCGCGGAGGTTGGGATTTAAAAGAGCTTTTCTGTGTCCAAGTTCGGGCAGGTAGATATCAAGGTAGAGGAGGATTACCGAGAGTAGAATACTCTGGCTACTAATAGAGATGTTTTCGGTGGCGCAGTGTTTTATACCCAGCCGGTTCATTCTGGTTTCAAAATTGGTTCCGTTGGTTGAACTATGACCGGGCGCAGCTTTGTTTTGTCCAATATCGGCGGCATGTGTCTGGGCCGCTTTTACCAGTTTTTTGTTCAGGATAAACATGGGCAGGGGGCCAGCTCTTACTAAATCGTTCCGCAGACTTTCGGCTTCGGCCACCTGTAAGGGAGGAAACAAGCGGAGAACCGGTGTGATAATGCTGTCCCAAAACTTTTCAGGATAGTTTCTGCTGTAATTGGTCCAGTAAAGGAGCTGCTTTGCTTCGGCAGGCAGGTTTTGATAGCCGGGTTGCGACTGGTTCCAGGCGTCTACCACCGAATCACGGACGGCAGGCTCGGGTACGGACTTCACTTCTAGTTCTATTGTTGATAACTGGGAGAGGGAAAAAAGCGGAAGCAGGAGAAACCAAAAAGTCAATACACTATACATCGGCCCTGATTTTCTCAAATAAACGCAAATATTGATCCTCTTTGCTTCGCATAAGGGCGATTTCACTTTTCTTTTTGTCTTTGTAGCCGCAAAGATGGAGCGCCCCATGAAAAATTACCCGGAGCATCTCCTGCCGGTAGGGAATGCCAAGGCTCCGGGCATTGTCTTTTACCCTATCAGTACTAATATATATCTCAGATTCAACAGGCTGGCCCTTTTCTGAGAGTGTGAAGGTGATGATATCTGTATAATAATCGTGCTGTAAAAAATTGCGGTTCATCTGCAGCAAAAACGCATCGGAGCAGAAAACATAGGTAATTCCTTTAAGCTTAAACCGCTCTTTGGTAAATATCCGGCCAATAAAAGCCTTTACCCGGGCTCTGCCCGGTAAAATTAAAGTACGGTCCGCCGAACGAAAGTTAACTGCTGACATGGTATGAATTATCTTGCACCAAAATTCGTAACAAAAACCTGTCCCGCCATACTACCTTTAAACAATAATAACAGGAAATGATAAGATTGTCAGAATTAACGGTTGGACAAAATGCTGTAATACACTCTTTTGAAAAAGATGATATTTTTATTAAGCTGATGGAAATGGGCTGCGTGCCGGGCGAGAAGGTCAGGATAGAGCAGATAGCGCCACTGGGCGATCCTATTTCGATTTCTGTATCCGGATACCGACTCAGCCTTCGGGTAAATGAGGCAAACAGTATCTTTGTAGAGCTCATATAATTATTCATAATAAATTGATTATCAATTATATATGAAAATAGGTCTCTATTTTGGCTCTTTTAACCCCATTCATACCGGGCACCTGATCATTGCAAGTTATGTGGCCAATCATACCAATTTGCAGCAGGTATGGTTTGTGGTATCGCCCCAGAATCCCTTAAAACCGAAGATGGTTTTATTAAACGAATATCATCGTTTACACCTGGTACACCTGGCTGTGGAAGACGATTTTCGGTTGAGGGCCTCGGATGTTGAATTTAAAATGCCCCGCCCCTCTTATACCATCGATACCCTAACCTACCTCCGGGAAAAATATCCCCAACACGAATTTTCCATCATCATGGGTAGTGATAGTTTTCAGAACCTGCCCCGCTGGAAAAATTTTGAATTGCTGATTAAAGATTATCCGTTCATCATTTATAAAAGAAACGGGTTTGAGGTAACAGATACTTATGGCGCCCGCACAACTGTATTAGACGCGCCCATGCTGAATATTTCTGCTACTGAAATCCGTAATAATATAAAGAGCAACAAAACCATTCGTTACCTGGTACCGGAGAAAGTGCGGGAAGAGGTTGAGCAGAACAGCTACTATAAATAGTATAAAATTTTGTGCTGGTAATTATCCCTGGTGATTACCACCCCGCCCATCGCTAAGCTATTAGAACACCCCTCCTCCCTGGCAGAAGTGGAAATGTTTACATAACACCAAATACCAAAAAAATTTCCCCGCCTTTTCAAGGAGGGAACGATTCTGATTTTTCGAAGAAAAATAAGAACCAGGGGTGGTTACGGTAGTCAGATTAACGGTTCATCGACATCAGGAATTCTTCATTATCCTTCGTTCCCCTCATACGTTTCAGCAATTCGTTCATCGATTCTTCTGTATTCATATCGTTGATAAAGAGACGGAGAATATTCATTCTTTGTAATACTTCTTTATCCAGTAACAGATCATCACGGCGGGTTGAAGAACCGGATAAATCAATGGCAGGGAATATTCGTTTATTAGCCAGGCGCCTGTCCAGCAAGAGTTCCATGTTGCCGGTACCTTTAAATTCTTCAAAGATTACCTCATCCATCTTACTTCCGGTTTCTATCAGCGCCGTGGCCAGAATGGTCAATGATCCACCATGTTCAATTTTACGGGCCGCACCAAAGAATTGTTTAGGTTTCTGCATGGCATTGGCTTCCACACCACCGGATAATACTTTACCGGATGCCGGCGCAACGGTATTATGTGCGCGCGCCAAACGGGTAATAGAGTCTAATAAGATTACCACATCGTGTCCGCACTCAACCAACCGTTTTGCTTTTTGTAAAGCGATGGCAGATACTTTCACGTGTTTTTCGGCGGGCTCATCAAAGGTAGATGCGATCACTTCCGCGCGAACACTGCGTTCCATATCGGTAACCTCTTCCGGACGCTCATCAATCAATACCACCATTAAATAACATTCCGGGTGATTGGCTGCAATGGCGTTGGCCACTTCTTTCAGCAACATGGTTTTACCCACTTTCGGCTGTGCCACAATCAATCCACGCTGGCCCTTACCAATGGGTGTGAATATATCCATGATCCGGGTACTGTAATTATTGGAAGTGGTAAACAGGTTCAGTTTTTCAAAAGGGAACAAGGGTGTCAGGTAATCGAAAGGAACGCGGTCGCGAACCTCATCGGGTCTTTTACCATTGATACTGTCCACTTTTAATAGAGCGAAATATTTTTCACCTTCTTTAGGGGGGCGAACGGCACCATGAACGGTATCACCGGTTTTTAAACCGAATAATTTTATTTGTGACGGAGATACATATACATCATCCGGGGATGACAGGTAGTTATAGTCTGATGAACGAAGGAAACCATAACCGTCGGGCATCATTTCCAAAACACCTTCACCAAGAATTACTCCTTCAAACTCGATATTGAATGTGGGTTCTTTGCGTTGTTGCGGGCGCGGGGACTGATGTTGGGTGGTTCCGGCTTCTCCGGGCTGGTCGCCGTTTTCTTCGTTGTGTGGCTCAGGCACAACTTCCTGGGTACCTGTTGGCTGTGCCGATTCTGATTGTACCTGCTCAGGAGCTGCCTCCTGTTTGGGTTTGCGTGCCGGTACTTTTTTAGCAGGCGCCGCTTTTTCAATAGCGCGTGGCGCCGGCGCTTCCTGCATTACTTCCGCTTCCTCAGTACCGTTAGCGGTTTTAAGGGTTACCGGTTTACGGGGCCTGGCATTCTTTTTCTTGGGATCTTCCCTGGTTTCACTGGCCTTTAGCGCCTGTAAATCCAAAATTTTGTAGACCAGTCCTTGTTTGTCTAATTTTTTGGCGCCACTAATCTTCAGTTGCTCGGCAATGTCCAGCAACTCGGGCAGGAGCATGTCGTTTAATTGCAAAATGTCATACATAAATAAAAACGATTAAATCGGGGATTTCATTGTCAAAGGTTACAAATCCAGTCTAAGGAA
>CAYHTC010000229.1:0-4222 GCA_964359445.1 uncultured Sediminibacterium sp.
TTGAGTATTTGGGGGATGCTGTTCTGAGTGCCATTGTTGCCGATTATCTTTTTAAACGCTATCCATACAAAGGGGAAGGTTTTCTGACCGAAATGCGAAGCAAAATGGTAAACCGGCAGCAGTTGAATGATATTGCGCTGAAAATGGGCCTTCGCAAACTTACTTTCTACAATAAATTCGACAACGCCCTGAAAGGCAGCCAGATTTTTGGCAATACGCTGGAAGCATTGGTAGGAGCGGTATATTTAGATAAAGGGTACACCAAAACACATAACTGGGTACTCAAACAGATCGTAATTCCTCACATGTTTGTAGATGATCTGGAATTAATAGACATCAACCTGAAAAATAAGCTGATAGGCTGGGCCAATAAAAATGGAAAGGCGTTGAGCTTTGAATTGGCTGAAGAAAAAATGGAAGGGAGCCGTCGCCTTTTTACCATCAATGCCATATTAGATGGTCAGTTATTGGCACAGGGCAGGGGCTATAATAAAAAAGATGCCAGCCAGGTGGCAGCGCAGGTTGCCATAGAAAAACTCAGTTTATAATGAGTAATAAGGATGATCAATTTAGACTTCAGGTAAAGAAAAAACCAATCCGCTTACTTCCTTTCCTCGCATAACTCTACCAACACCCCATTTGTATTTTTGGGATGTAAAAAACATACCCATTTATTATCCGCCCCTTTTTTGGGTTGTTCATTCAATAAAACAAAACCTTCTGATTGTAAACGTGCCATTTCTGCCAGGATATCGCTTACTTCAAAGGCAATATGATGGATGCCTTCCCCTTTTTTCTCAATAAAACGGGCAATCACCCCCCCGGGATATGAACTTTCCAGTAACTCTATCTTAGACTCTCCCTTTTGAAAAAAAGCAGTGTTCACCTGCTCAGATTCAACGATTTCGGTTTTATAGCAGGGCGTATTGAGTAACTTCTCAAAAAGGGGGATAGCTGTTGTGAAATCTTTGACCGCCATACCGATATGCTCGATTTTTAACATGATTTTTTAGTTTATACCAAAGCCTTTACGAAATAGGAAAAATCACGCCGCACAGGCTTTGGCGCCCAAATTTATAGAACCTATTGCCATACTTTTGTATTTATAGAGATTATAAACTTTTAGTGTATATGTTGAAATTACCTATTTACCTGGATAATAATGCCACCACGCCCATGGATCCAAGGGTACTGGAAGCGATGTTACCTTATTTCACTGAGCATTTTGGTAATGCGGCCAGTCGTAACCACCCTTTTGGCTGGGAAGCGGAAGAAGCTGTTGATTATGCGCGTGAGCAGGTAGCGAAATTGATAGGCGCTGATCCAAAAGAGATCATTTTTACATCGGGCGCAACCGAAGGAGATAACCTGGGTATCAAAGGTGTGTATGAAATGTATGCCACCAAAGGAAACCATATCATCACCTGTACCACAGAGCACAAAGCTGTGCTAGATACCTGTAAGCATATAGAACATTCAGGAGGTGAAGTAACCTATCTGAAGGTAAAAGCGGATGGATTGTTTGACCTGAAAGAGCTGGAAGCCGCCATAAGGCCAACTACGATTCTGATTGCTATCATGTATGCAAATAATGAGATTGGCGTAATTCATCCGGTAAAAGAGATAAGTACTATTGCAAGAAAACATGGTATCCTGTTCTTTTCAGATGCAGTTCAGGCAGTTGGTAAGATACCGGTAGATGTAAATAAAGACGGTATTGATATCATGGCATTTACTGCTCATAAAATGTACGGCCCGAAAGGGATTGGCGCCCTGTATGTTCGCCGTAAAAATCCCCGTGTAAAAGTAACGGCGCAGATGGATGGCGGTGGTCACGAAAGAGGTATGCGCAGCGGCACATTGAATGTGCCCGGAATTGTTGGTTTTGGAAAAGCCTGCGAACTTGCAAGATTGGAAATGGCTGATGATGCTGTACGTTTAAGTAAACTGCGCGATAAATTAGAGAATGCATTAATGCAACTGGAGGAAACATACGTGAATGGTAACCGCGAATATCGTTTACCACATGTAACCAATATCTCTTTCAAATATGTGGAAGGAGAAGGTTTATTGATGGGCTTTAATAAAAACATCGCCTTATCATCCGGCTCTGCCTGCACTTCCGCTTCACTGGAACCCAGCTATGTTTTGAAGGCTTTGGGTTTAGGGGATGACCTGGCACACAGTTCACTCCGTTTTGGGTTGGGCCGCTTTACAACAGAAGAGCAGATTGATTATACTATCAAGTCGGTAAGCGAAACCGTTTTGAAGTTGAGAGATATGAGCCCGCTCTGGGAAATGTTTAAAGAAGGAGTGGATATGGAAAAGATTGAGTGGGCGCACCATTAGCATTTGAAAATAAGCTAATTTGAAAATTTGAAAATGAGTTCAAATTAGCATACTATGAAATGTAAAATGTCTTTCCTCATTTTCAAATTAACCTATTTTCAAATTTTCAAATTAATAATATTATGGCATATTCAGAAAAAGTAATCGATCATTACAGCAATCCAAAAAACGTAGGTACGTTGGATAAAGCTAAGAAGAACGTAGGCACCGGTTTGGTAGGTGCGCCGGAATGTGGTGATGTGATGCGTTTGCAGATTGAAGTGGATGACGCAACCGGCGTGATTACCGATGCTAAATTCAAAACCTTCGGTTGCGGATCGGCTATAGCGTCTTCTTCCCTGGCCACAGAATGGTTAAAGGGTAAAACGGTTGACCAGGCTGTGCAGATAGACAATATGGATCTGGTGGAAGAGCTAAACCTTCCTCCGGTAAAAATTCACTGCTCAGTTTTGGCAGAAGATGCCATCAAATCTGCCATCAACGATTACCGCAAAAAGAATGGCCTTGCAGAACTGGTCTTCGAAGAAAAAATACATTAATCAACAATTATTAATTATTCATTAAAAGTATGACGGCTACAGAAAACAGCATTTACGTAAGTGATAAGGCAAAAAAGAAAGTACATCAACTGATGGAAGATGCCGGTGTGGGTGGGGATGATTCTTATTTTTTGCGTGTGGGCGTTGTAGGTGGCGGATGCTCCGGCCTAAGCTATAAACTGGATTTTGATAATGAAGTGAAACCGATGGACCAGGTGTTTGAAGACAATGGTATTAAAGTGGTTACTGATCTCAAAAGCTTTCTCTACCTGGTAAATACTGAACTGGATTTTTCTGACGGATTGAATGGAAAGGGCTTCTATTTCAATAACCCGAATGCCAGCAGAAGTTGTGGCTGCGGGGAAAGCTTTGCAGTATAACCCCATGCGACAATGTGATAAAATCCATAAAGTCGTTTCAAATAATCAACACCCATACGCCGATTGCCCAAGAACAGTTAGTTTTGGCAGATGTGGATGATCTGTAAAAAGGAATGGCAACAGTTTTTCAGCAGCCTCACCGGCTATATTGCACTGGTGGTGTTTCTTTTGCTGAACGGACTCTTCCTTTTTGTTTTTCCTGATACAAGCATTTTGGATTTTGGATACGCTTCCCTGAGCAGTTTCTTTAACCTGGCTCCCTGGATATTATTGTTTCTCGTTCCAACCATCACCATGCGCGGCCTGGCAGATGAGTACAAAGCCGGCACTTTCGAATTACTTAAAACCCTGCCATTAACTCCCGGTCAAATTGTGTGGGGTAAATTTTATGGATCGTTATTAGTTGTGATTACTGCTTTATTACCGACTATTACTTATGCGATATCAGTTCAGCAACTTAGTATCACAGGCGGCATTGATATAGGCGCCACGATAGGCAGTTATATTGGCCTGGTTTTGTTAGGCGCTGTATTCACCGCCATCGGAATCTGTGCCAGTAGTTTTACCAATAACACAGTAGTTGCCTTTATCACCGGAGCCTTCGTTTGCTTTTTGCTATACAATGGGTTTGATGCCATCGGTAAATTACCTGTATTCAATGCGGGGTTGGATTATTATATTGAAATGATGGGGATCAATTTTCATTACCGCAGTATCAGCAGGGGGGTGATTGACAGCAGGGATATTATTTATTTTACCGGTATCATCATTTTGTTCCTGTTCATCACGCAAAGAAATCTGAATAAGCGTTAATTATATTCTTCATGCAGAAATTATGGCAACATAAACAGGGGGTTTGGGTTTTAACAGGCCTTTTCATGATCCTGATCTATCTCTCAGCATTCTTTTTTTACCGGATGGATCTAACCGCTGAAAAAAGATATAGCCTTACCC
>CAYHTC010000230.1:0-4221 GCA_964359445.1 uncultured Sediminibacterium sp.
GGACTGTTCGTCCGTTAGCCAAAGAATTTAATTCTGCTTGAGGAATAGGGGGAATGACGCACAACGTTCAAGTATAAGCGTAGTGCGGGGTTCGGAGCGATTCACCGTCCACTTACCGCAAAGTTTATTAGGAGCAAAAAAGCTCGTTTTTAGCCGTTCAGCCCGCATTACGCTTATACAATGTTGGCGATTCGTTTTTCTTATCAGCGATTGTTCTTAGATTTATTTTTTGTGCCCCATTCCGCCATTTGGATTAAAATATTTTCTAGTGACTTACCCTTTTCGGAAAGTTCATACTCTACTCTTGGAGGAACTTCTGGGTGAGAAATACGTTTTATCAAATCATCTGCTTGCAATTCTTTAAGCTGAGCTATAAGCATCCTTTCTGAAATACCTAATAATTTGTTTTTCAAATCACTATACCTTAGTTTCTTTTCATCTAATAAAAATGCAAGAATACTAAGTTTCCATCGACCATTTAGTATAGAGTTTGTGTAAGCAATACCGCAATTAGATTCTAATTGTTCTTTATTTATTGTATTGGTTGAGGCTTGTTTTCTCATTTCTTACTTTTTTGTTAGTACCATACAATTTTGTAAGTACTTTCAATTTGTAAATGTAACTCTTAGTTTTGAAAAAAAGATATGAAAGTACTAGCACAAGTTATTCATTGGATTTCTTATGGTTATTTAGTTTACGCATTTGGTTACGCAAGCCTTTTCAAAGTTTTTCAAAAGCAAAGTATGATGGAAAATATGAGAGATTTTGGTTTTGGAAAAATATGGACTTTGTTTATAGGATATGGCGAACTATTAGGAGTATTTGGTCTTATTGTAGGGATTTGGATTCATCAAGTTAAAAACCTTTCAATCATATGGCTATTACCCTTCGCAATAGGTGCTTTAATGGTGCATTTTGCACACAATGATTATAAATACTTTTACACGGCATTATATTGCTGTATTGCCTGCATAGTAGCACTTATTACAGATAAAAATTTTAAGCTAATATTATAGTAGTTAAATCAAAATACAATTATTTAGTCTCTGGAGATGTTTAATGATTGAATCTTTTAAATGACCGCCAATCGAGTCACGCAAGGGATTTTCACCCTCACGTTCTCACGGAACCGTGCTTGATAGTCTCCTATCACACGGCTCTTCTTGTTTATAAATCACAAGTTAATAATAACTTATGGATGTGCCACTTCCCAATGTGGGAATAATCGAGGGTTGGTTTTGTACTGCAATTGCAACCATTTTATGGATGCCTTTACTTTTTAAAAAGTATATCCAAGATGCACAGTTACAAAATTTGTCAGAGGTGAAATCTTATAGCTTAATGTGTTGATTGAGTTGTCCCCTGAAATTTTCGTTGTATAGCCAAGTCCAAGCCATGGTTTAATGTAAAAATCATTTTTAAATGGTCGCCAATTATAACCAATTGAAGGCATTAGCAA
This sequence comes from uncultured Sediminibacterium sp., assembly GCA_964359445.1. Taxonomy (GTDB): domain Bacteria; phylum Bacteroidota; class Bacteroidia; order Chitinophagales; family Chitinophagaceae; genus Sediminibacterium. Next base: position 1,460 of record CAYHTC010000230.1, read on the forward strand.
TAAATTGCTGTATTTGCTATCTTTATTGACTATGGCATCGTTTGTGTTTTTGTAATTTTGAACACCTGCTTGTAACCCAACAAACCATCTGTTGTTAGCTTCTTTAAAATAATATTCGCCAAATAGCGAAACTGCACTATTTATTCTCACATTCCAACCTTTGTCTTTGTTGTCTTTATTCATATCAACTAATAAACTTGGCATATCCAAAGCGTAAGTTCCTGCACCCACTACCAAATGTTGACTATTTTTAGGTTTAATACGAACGTGAAAGGCATAACCTTTAAATAAAAATGTTGATGGGTCTGTTTCAATTGAGAAAGTTGTTTTGTTGTCAATTGAATTCTCCTGGGCTTTTAGCTCAGATGACGTTAAGCCGATGATGATTAGCAATGCTACCGAAATTGTTTTGAATGTTGTTGTCATTTTTTTTAAATTTTGTTTGTTATGAATATTTTATTTTAAAATCTGTGATATGCTACAAAAAGTGATAAGGCCAAAAAGATTATTGTTGCTGGCAAGTCTTTGTATTCCTTTTTGCGAAAGTGATATGCCATTGCCAAAACCATAATTGTTGCAAGTCCAAGTGCCGCAATTGGTGTGAGAATTGGCAAAATATTAAAGTACATAGGCAGAATTAAACCCAATGCTCCAATAATTTTTGACACACAAATAAATAGCACCATATTGGGTGAATATTCTGTGAGCCAAGATAGTTTTGGTTTCAGCTTATCTTTAAATAGATAAATGATTGTACCCGATAAGGTAAAGACTGTGGCAAGTATGCCTTGGATAATCCAAATTGTTGTTGTCATTTTTATTTAATTTTGATTGTTTATTATTTTGAAATTGTTTCTATTGTTGCATTATCTTTGAATGTTAGTGCAACTGTGTATTTGAGTTTGTTTTCACTAGCATAATTTTCTAACCATTTCTGTCGTTGCCACTTTCTTCCTCCTCTTGTTGTTGCTATTTTCCAAATCGGGAAAGTGAAGTTATTAAACGAAAATTTGTATCGCCATACTTCAATAAAAGATGATAAGATTGATTTTTTGCCTGATGGTGTAAGGATGATTACTTTACCATTTGGTTTTAAAACTCTCATTGCTTCATTCATTAAGTCTGTTTTAACACTATCATCAACTAAAAAAAACACAGAGCAAAAAGTAACTATATCAAATTGGTTGTCAGCAAAATCCAATGGTGCATTTGTCTTTTGGTATTGAAATGAAACATTTTTGTGGGAAAACCTTCTCCTGGCTTCATCAATCATAGTTGTATCAATGTCAATTCCTATTATTTGCAAACTGGAATCCTTACTAATTAACATTTCCGGCAATGTTCCCGGTCCTGTTCCAATGTCTAAAATTTTATGATATTCAGAATTACTAGTTACTGCTTCAACAACTGGATTTAAGAATTGAGGATACCAACCACTTTTGGTTGCTTTTGAAAATATGGACATATTTTTTGCTTTAAGTGTCATAAATGTTATAGAAAGTAAGGCAACAACAATATATATAAACTTCATATTTTGTATAGTTAGTTAGGTTCAAAAAAAATTATTCTGTATCTAAAATATTTTTTAAAGTTGTATTACTTAAACTTGTTTTTACTAATTCTTCCACTTTTTTTAAGCTATCCGTTACTGCTTTTTTAATACTATCTGGTCTTTTGCCTTTGGCTTTTAATTCAAAGCTGGTTTGAAAAAGTGGCTTTTGATTTTCAATAGCGTTTAATATATCAAATAGAGTTATTTTTTCAGCATTTTTCGCAAATCGCACTCCACCGTTTATACCTTCTTTAGATTCTAAAATACCTGCCCGAATTAAATTGTTGAATATTACTGTTAAAGTAGGTTTTGGAATGTCTAATAACTCAGACATTACTTTCGTGGATATGTATTCAGTTTCGCCTCTTCTGATTTTGTCAGAGATAAATGCCAAGACCAAAATTGATTTTGAAAACGAAAGTGAATAAGCCATAATTATATATTCTTTATATTTAGATTACAAAGATAGATAAATAATTTTGTTTTCCAAATATTTTTTCAAAAAAAATGCTTCTTGTCCCTTTCAATTGTCGTGAAGTTGAATGTTTGCTAGGTATTCGTTAGGGTTGCAGATAACGTTCGAGGCATTGAAGCGGTTGGGGAAAGAACTTCCGTCGCCCATGGCTTTCTGTCGCTGAATTAAAGTTACAAAAGTTGATGATATATTCTTCTGCCGATTAGAAGTCCTTCAAGCTGGAACTGATGCCGGGATATTTACTGGTGATGAAAGACACTATTCGTCAGCCCCAATTGCTGCAATGCTTTGTTGTGCGTAGTTGCTAATCGTTAAGCCGATTTTCGATATCCATTCGCTCATGTAAAATTCTAATTATTTCTATTGTATCATTTAAGACTCTGTAGAAAATATAATGCGATTTGACTTTGGATGCTCGATAACCTTTGCGAACATGCTCCATTGATTTGCCAGCATTAATATTTTTGCAGATGTAATTGATTTCATCAAATATTAAATTATAGTAGCGATCTGCTTGCTCAATAGACCATTTTTCAACGGTGTAAAGCCAAATTTCTTCCAAGTCAGAAATTGCCTTTTTACTAATAACAAATGTTCGCAACTTCATAAAAATTTACTGTGCAGCTTTTTTAAATTCTCTTTTGGATCAAAGTTCTTTTCCATTCCGCTCTTCTCACCTTGAGAAAGAGCCTTATTAAGATCTTTCATTTTAAATTCTTCCGCTTCTAAAAGCCT
>CAYHTC010000231.1:0-2661 GCA_964359445.1 uncultured Sediminibacterium sp.
ATCGTCATCATTGCCATCACAAAAGGTAATAAAGTATTGCAATACGGCAGGTATCACACCAGCGGCGCCATTGGTTGGCGCTGTTACAACACGGCCAAAGGATGCATTCTCTTCATTCACGGCTAAAGCAAAACAACTTACCCAGTCAAGCGTGTATGTAAAATCATTGCCGCCCCTCTTTATAGAGTCCATCCACCCATCATAGTTTGAATAACTTTGCCCCTTCATTAATCGTTTATTCAGGTCAAATGCCCTTCTGCGAACCTGCAATCCGCCCGGCAGTTCACCTTTTGCATGGCAACCACGAAAAATACATTCTTTCATACTATTCCATATACTTAGCGCCCCTTTGCGTGTTTCCAATTCCGGGCGCCAGGCAGACTCATTTTCCATCACCACTTCATGAATGGCCATTCCATTCATGCACCAATGCAAAAGATCATTGGCCGTATTGATGGGGAAAGGCAGATCAATACTGGTTTTACCGCCATTGGTTTCTCCCTCTTTTACTACAAAACCACCGCCAACAGAGTAATAAGTTTCACTCCGGTGATCTCCGTTGCTCAATTCAATCAGAAAGGATAATCCATTGGGATGAAATGGCAGGGATTCTTTATACAGGAATTGTACATTCTCTGCCACCACGAAAGGTATCCATGACTGACCGCCGAGCAGTATTCGTTTCTCAGTTCGTATGGTATCTATTTTGGGAGTAATGGCATTTACATCAATGGTTACAGGGTCTTCACCGCATAAACCCAGTATTACGGCTATATCCGTACCATGCCCCTTCCCCGTTTTAGCCAGTGAACCATACAATAAAACTGTTACCGAAACCACTTTTTCGATGTCCGGCTTTTCCCTGATCGTTTCCAGGCAACGCAGGGCGGCCCTCCATGGACCAAGCGTATGTGAACTGGATGGCCCCACACCTATTTTAAACATATCAAATACAGAAATTGATTCGTGTGGCATGTAACAGGTATTGTACCTCAAAAATAGGTAAAGCTTTCTTAGTTTAAAGCACAACAAAATGCCAAACATTCACCACAAACCCGGAGAAGCTTTTTATATTTGATGATGCAATCATTTATCCTCGCTATCGCGTGTTGTTTTACCATTTTTACTTCCGCCTATACACAAAAAAAACAGCGGGCCTACGGTAATATGCCGGATACAGGGCTGGTTAGAAAACTTTTACAGCAGCATCCGGGTTATTTTCAAAGAATGCTTGACCATCCCGACAGTTTCAGGATACAGATCTTGTACACGCAAATCAATCGTGATAAAAATAATAAACCCTCCTTCAGGGAATTCACTTATAACCTGAATAACAACCAATACTTCTACCCTGCCAGTACCGTTAAAATGCCCGTTGTTTTTCTGGCATTGGAAAAACTGAATGAATTAAATATAAATGGGCTTACCAAACCGGCAACCATGATTACCGATAGTAGTTCTGATGGGCAGGATGTAGTATACACACATCCCCTGGCCGAAGACAGCCGGCCCAGTATTGAACACTATATCAAACAGATTTTACTGGTAAGTGATAATGACGCTTTTAACCGTTTGTATGAGTTTTTAGGACAGGAATATATCCGGCAAAAGCTTACTGAGAAAGGCTATCCGGATGCCATCATACGGCACAGGCTGAATGTAAGTAAATCGGCGGAGCAAAACAGGCATACCAATCCCGTTTATTTTTATGATACAAACGGGGTACTTCTGTACAGTAAGCCTGGCCAATACAGCCAGGCTACCTTTCCGGCCTTTACTGTAAAATTGGGTAAAGGCTATTACAGCAATGGCAACCTGGTGAATGAACCCTTTAATTTTTCGGAGAAGAACCGTGTGTATTTGCAAGACGGGCATCATATACTGCAATCCGTTTTATTTCCGGAGGCAACCAGCCGCAAAAAAAGATTTCATCTAACGAACGATGATTATGTTTTTCTGAAACATTGGATGAGCGCCTACCCAGGAGAGAGCCACTATCCCTATTACGACTCAACAGAATATTGGGATGCCTATTGTAAATTCCTGGTACATGGCTCAGAGAAAGGATCATTGCCTAACAATATCCGGATCTTTAATAAAGTGGGCGATGCCTATGGGTTCCTGACAGATATTACTTATGTAGCTGACTTTGAAAACAAGGTTGAATTTATGCTCAGCGCCACCATTAGCTGCAACAGTGATGGTATTTATAATGACGATCAGTATGATTATGAAACCGTAGGTTTCCCCTTCATGAAAAATCTGGGTAAAACGGTGTATGAATATGAGTTGGCCAGAAAGCGAAAGTATCTACCAGATCTAAGCAAATTTCAGATTCAATACTAATTTAATTTTACAGGTGAATCTGATTCGTATTTTTTGTAAAATGCAAGAATGTCCTTTGTTTCAAAGCTGTTTCCACTTTTAAATTGGTTTTAAATTCATTTACATAAAAATCAACCTGCATTTCTTCTACTTCCAGCAAATACCAGATGTCGTAAAAATCTCTTGCCTGCATTCGTTGCATGACCGAACGCATTTTTTCTACTAATACTTCTTCCAATGGATAACACAAAAGTTGGTGTTCTTCCAAGTCGGAATAGCCGATGCAAACATCTTTCATTACAGATTCAAAAACCAGTTGTTCGCTTCTGGAAATAT
>CAYHTC010000231.1:2671-4166 GCA_964359445.1 uncultured Sediminibacterium sp.
TTCCGAATGCTATCAGTTATGCCATTGATTTTTTCGGCAGAATATTTATTGGGTATGGGGTATATCAGACCATTCAGGCATTCCGGAAATACGGCAAGTCGTAGCGTTAGCGTGTGAGCATAACTGGAAAATCCACTCTAATATCATTTTCTGCTTGTTGCCCGTATTTGATTGCATGAATAAAGTTAGCCCAAATTTCATCATCTGATGCCCTGCTAAAATGTTGCCGTGAATATTTAATTAAATCCTGTTTGGTTAAATAGAATAGAACGTCCTTACCTGCATTTTCAGGTTTGAAAAAGTATTTTGCGATATGTTCGTTCCATTCAGAATAAATCATAGCTTCAATTTCTTTAAATGTCTTTGCACTTCCCGCTCTACTTGGTCAAAGCCGGGTAAGTCTTGTATTTGTCTTTTAAACTTAAAAAGTTATCTTTTATAGTATAATTATCAGGATAAACCTGATAAATTTGATATGAAACATCATTTTTGGAAGAGCGTTGGCAAAAAAATGGCTCTTTTGGTTTTGTGAAGGGTTGGCTTGTGTGTCGGGCAAAACCAAATGTGCCATTTGTGCGATGGCAATTTCTTTTCATCCCCAAAAGCAATGTTGTTTATCTTCTTCAACAAGTTTAATAAATTCTTCAACAAAATTTACGATTGGTTTAGGTGTATAACTATGCCATTTCAAGTCTGCTCGCATCCAAAATACTTTCCACTGATTTTTTGCTTTCACAAATGTTGTTTTTGCTATGCCATGTTCTCTTATTATTTCGGGTTTGTCCCATTGGGGTCTTATCTCAAAAATAATGATGCTTTGCTCTTCAATTTTGTAGTCAATATCCAGCTTAGGTCTAATATGTTCGGGTGGTCTTTTTCTTGCAAGGAAATTTTCCATTACCTCAATTATTTCTAATATCTGTAAGGTATCAATAGCCATTTTTAATTAATTAAATTGTCTGCAAGTAATTCCGCTTGGCGTAAAACTGTTTCAATTGCTTTCTGCTGTTTGTCTGGCGGATAACCGCATTTCGTCAATGTCCGCTTAACCAATACCATCAACTTTGCTCTTGCACTTTCTCTGATTGTCCAGTCAATAGTTGCGTTGGCTCTTATCTTGTCCGCTATTTCCAAAGCAAGTTCTCTCAACTGTTCGTCACCTAAAACCGCAACTGCACTTTCGTTTTCTGCAAGTGCATCATAAAACGCAACTTCATCAACAGTCATTTTCAAAGTTTCGGTTCTTGCATATTCGTCTTTCACTTTCTTGGCAACTTCATCAACAAGAAACTGAATAATCTCTACCGTTGTCAAAAGATTGTTCTGATATTTTTTCAAAGCAGATTCAAGCATCACCAAAAGTGCTTTCCCTTTTGTCAGGTTGCGGTTGCTTAAATTTTTAATCTCATCATTCAGAATTTTCTTTAGTAATTCCAACGCAAGCATTCACCGAACAGCGTATAGGCCAGGTTTATTTATTCTTTTACTGCAACAG
>CAYHTC010000232.1:0-3004 GCA_964359445.1 uncultured Sediminibacterium sp.
AGTTTACCCTCCATCCCGGTTAACAGGAAAACAGGCAGAAAAGAAGTAACTACAATGATAGTAGAATAGAATACACCAGGTCCCACCTGCTTGCAGGATTTCAATATAACCTCCATTCTTTCCTCACTTGTTAACGGATCTTTTTTTCGTTTGAACCAGTTTGCCATGTTTATGCTTTATTAGATGACTGCGCTTTTACCGACTGTGCCTCACTAATATGACGATAGGCATTTTCAACCATTACAATGCCATCATCTACCACCACACCTATTGCGAGTGCGATTCCGGTTAATGACATGATATTTGACGATATATCAAAAAATTGTAAAAAAATGAATCCTACTGTCACTGAAATGGGCAATTGAATCAATATGATTACTGCACTGCGCCAATGGAAGAGGAAGATGAGCACGATGATGGATACTGCGATCATTTCTTCAATCAGGGTACCTTTAACTGATTCAATCGCTTCCTGAATCAGTGTACTCCGGTCATAAGATGTTTTAAAGGTTACGCCTTCGGGCAGTCCTTTTTCTACCTCTTTCATCTTTGCTTTTACAGATTCGATTACTTTGTTTGCATTTTCATTGTAACGCATCACTATAATACCGCCCACCACTTCGCCCTTGCCATCCATATCAAAAATGCCAAGTCGAAGATCACCACCCATTTGTACGGATCCAATGTCTTTTACCCTAACGGGGATACCACTGTAATTTCCTAAAGCGATGTTTTCAACATCAGTTTTGTTTTTGATATAACCCAGTCCGCGAATAATGAATGCCCGATCGGCCATTTCAAATTTTCTCCCGCCTACATCATTATTATTGGCCTTTACTTTGTTCATCACATCCATCAGGGAGATATTGTAATACTGCAGTTTAACCGGGTCCATCACCAACTGGTATTGTTTTTCAAACCCGCCAAATGAAGCCACTTCTGCCACACCGGGAACAGTTTGTAATGCAAATTTGATATACCAATCCTGCAGGGCACGTTGCTCTCCAAGGTCCATTTTAGGCGCATCCAGGTGATACCAATAGATATGACCAACACCTGTTCCATCAGGACCCAAACTGGGAGTCACCCCCTGGGGCAATAAGCGCTGGGCAAAATTTAATCGCTCCAATACCCTTGTTCTTGCCCAATAGATATCTACATTGTCTTCAAAGATTACGTACACAAAACTCATCCCGAACATAGATGAGCCGCGGATATTCCTGATTTTAGGAATACCCTGCAGATTACTAACCAGTGGATAGGTAACCTGATCTTCTATAACCTGCGGGCTACGGCCCATCCATTCTGTAAAAACAATCACCTGGTTTTCACTAAGATCGGGGATGGCATCAATAGGGTTTTGCCTGACTGAATAAATACCCCACGCAAACAGACAGCCTGCTGTAAGCAGCACGATAAATCTGTTGCGCAGAGCCAGTTCAATTAATTTTTGAACCATAATGATGTTTTACTAATAACTGAATACTTCTTATAACCGGCATTCTTCCTATTAATGCTTATGGCCCGAATGGTCATCCTTCTTTTCGGTCAATGCCATGCCACATTTAGTGCATTTTCCGGGCTTATTGCTTTTCATATCAGGATGCATAGGACAGGAAAACAATTTCATTGATTCATACTTCGCTTTTTCTTTCACAGAAAGATTTAATGCCATACCGCATTTGGAACATTTGCCGGCTTTGTCACTGGTCACATCCGGATGCATGGAACAAGCGTAGGCTTGTGTGGTTTTCACCGGTGCTTTTAACTCCATACCACATTTAGAACATTTACCTGGTTTATCGCTACTCTCATTCGGATGCATTGGACAGGTATATAATTTCATGGACGCATACTTCATTTTCTCTTTAGGAGAAAGGTTCATTAAATTACCGCATTGGGAACATTTACCCGGTTTATTACTGGTTGTTTCAGGATGTAGCGGGCAGGCGTAAATTTTCATTGATTCATACTTCGCTTTTTCTTTTACTGAAAGATTCAATGCCATACCACATTTTGAACAATTACCCGGCTTATCACTGGTCATCTCCGGATGCATAGGGCAGACATAGGTTGTTTTGTCTGCTTTTTGCTGCGAACCGGCAACAGCCACTTTTGTTGTATCCTGGGCAAAAACAGAAACAGTCAGGATGGTAAGAACTGCCATCAACAGTATTTTAAAAGTTTTCATTATAAATTGTTTAGGTGTAAAAAATATTGAAAGAAAATTGAGCATCTTGGAAATGCAGGAAGCCGGACAAATCATTTGCCAGGCAAAACCAGGGGATACAATACTAAATAAGGAAGGTGCAATGTCTGATATAGACAGCTATGCGATTAGCTTCCGGAGGTCCATGGCTATTGAAGCTATCTCCTTTGATGGTAGAGAACGTTATTGGTGGCATTTCAATAAAATGAGCGGATAATGCAACTACCGAAAGATGTATCAGTTGAAAAGCAGATTCCGCCGTTTTTTGATCAGTGTTATCCTTGATAAATTTATGTTCATCTTTACAGCAGCCATTATTTTTTTTATTGGTTTTCTCCATACCACATTTGCCACATAGCCCGGATTCTTTGCTATTTAGCCCCCAATCAGCTAGTTTACCCATGCAGTAATGCATGTGCATAGTAACCCCTGCGGAAGCGCTGAGATGCATGAACGCCAATATGATTATAACAATTTTTTTCATGACTACCACACAAAAGTATACATGTTTCAGGCTAATGATAACACAATTTTTTCATAAAAGTGTAAAACAGGGCGCAATAAAGTTGAAAAAAGATTCCTGAAGGAACTGTAATACTGGCTTCGGGCTTATTTTGATGCAAATACTTTAACCCAATCTGCACACATGGTTCCTGTTTGAACCAGGCTCTTATCCGGCCCCGTAAAAAACCCGCCCCCAACAGCTACATTCAGCGTAATGCGCCCTGTTTTCCCAAAAAGGCCGGGAATATGTGTACCTGATTGCGGGTCTTCCTTTTGGAAGAGACAGGCTAT
>CAYHTC010000232.1:3104-4165 GCA_964359445.1 uncultured Sediminibacterium sp.
TCTTCCTTTTGGAAGAGACAGGCTATATGAATAGTTTTACACGCAACATATAATTCTTCATGCCGCCCATTTTCCTTTCAGTTGGAAAGCAACAAGAATAATAAGCATACCGATGCCGAGATATAAAAACTGCAGCCAGTGAGCCGAACGCGTTAATATCATCTGCACTATAATCCAGCCGCATATCATAATCCCGCCTCCAATAGCCCAGTTATACCGGTTGCGGTGTTGCTGCAGATTATACAATACAGCAAGAAAGTTTACGCCCCCTACTAAGGTTGTCAGCAATATGCCGGGTATCTGAAAATCGCGAAAGGGTGTACCATTCAACAGGCTATGCGGCAAACGCATGATGGCGCCATCCGGATTGCTTAGCATAAATAAGCCCGACAGCGTAGCCGTAACAGCAATGAAGGAGATAAGGATAAATAAAAATGTTTTCATTTTTTTATTGTTTATTTCTTGCATACAATCCCATCAGTTCGCCATAAGCAATGATGTGCTCACTCATGGCTTTTTCCAATTGAAACCGTTTTGTAATCCCTGGCAAATCGAGTAATGCATTCAAAGCATATATTTTAAAATAATAATGGTGTGTACCTGAGGGAGGGCATGGCCCCCCGTAATGATGCTGCTGAAAGTCGTTAAGACCCTCTATCCCATGGATTTCATTTTCTTTGATGTGATGGGTTACCGGAATATTCCATACCACCCAATGTACCCAGGTACCTATCGGGCCATCAGGATCATCCATGATTAAAGTAAGGCATACAGCCCCTTCCGGAATTCCCTTTATATCCAGTGGGGGACTGATGTTTGCCCCGTCACAGGTGTGCTTTACCGGAATCTCCCCACCAGCCATAAAGGAAGCGCTGGAGACACCCAGTTGTTTATAGTCAATCGATTTGGCAATATGTATCATCCTGTTTCAATTTATATTCTTTGCAAAAACTAAGGACCTTCACCGGGAGGAGGAATTTCAAAAGGGGGGGTCTCCTCAGGATCATCATCAGGAATAAAATCAGGATCCACTTCAGGTATGACGGGTTCTGCCGGATCAA
>CAYHTC010000233.1:0-4149 GCA_964359445.1 uncultured Sediminibacterium sp.
ATGTTTCCCGGCCGGGGCTTCAATGCCAAACCGATGTATATCACACGCATTGAAGACAGGAATGGCAATGTACTGGCGAACTTTACGCCAAAAAGAAAAGAAGTAATCAGCGATGTAACCGCTTATTCTGTTATAAAAATGATGCAGGGGGTAATGACCCATGGAACCGGCGCCGGTATCTGGGGTTATGATATGCCCGGAGAGATGGAAATTGCCGGTAAAACAGGCACTACCAATGATAACAGCGATGCCTGGTTTATGGGATATACCCCACAATTACTCGCAGGTGGATGGGTGGGTTGCGATGATCGTTTTATCCGCTTCAGCACAGAAAGTAAAAACGGGGAAGGCGGACGGGCGGCCATGCCTGTCTGGGCATACTTTATGAACAAAGCAGCGGCTGACCCTAATTGTGGTATTGATACCAAACTCACATTTATGAAACCGGATGTGATGACCAATGAAATCGAAATAGACTATTCCAATGGCAGCATCCCTTTATTGGGTGGTGAGAGTGAAGATGTTGGTACCGGTAGTTCAGGAGATTATGAAGTACCAAAGGATATTAAGCCAGAAGACATTTTACCTGAATCAGAAGTCAAGCTCATTTTAGAAGACCCGAAAAAAACAACTGTTACCCCAAAAACCAGTGATCAAAGAGATACTAAAAAACCAGCAGACAAACCTGCTGCTCCCGATAAAAAAGCAAAAGGGGTTATGCCACCTGTTGCAAAAAAACAGGGAGGATAAAATAGTCAGCACTCACATCCCTCCCCCGCTCCAATTGAAATTGAGTGATAATTGATGAAACAGGTTGCGCTGGTAAAAACCGGTGGCATACCTTATATGCAGTTTATGCAGCAATATCCCTGTACCAAAACTAAATCCGTTTAGTCCGCTGGTGATATTATACCCGTTGAGGTCCTGCCTGCGTTGAAAGTTGTAACCAACATCAATCACTAATTTTTCATTTAAAAAAATCTGCGTAGCCAGTACCAGGTGTGAAAATATTTTTTGCACGGTAGTATTGCCGGCATACCCGTACTCACCTTCTGAGGCCCGAAAACCGGTATCATTATAATAGCTGTTGAATGCCTGCAAATGGTGGGCCGTAAGTGAAAACTGGAATGGTGCATTTTTCAAACGCCTGGTAATTCCTGCCTGCATATCAAAGGGTAACTCCTGTTTTTTGTTACTGCCATCGTAAGTGGTAAGCTGGGTTCCCATATTCTTTATCACTATACTGGCCTGCCATTGGTTTACCGAATCATAATAAGTTACGCCAAGGTCAAAAGCCAAACCCGATGACCGGTACTGACCATAATTGGAATGGATATACTTCATGGTTAACCCATACCAAAACCTTTCATGGTATTGCCTCGAGGCCATTACCTGAAGCACATAATCAGCCGGACGAAAACTACCCAGCACAATGCCGGAAACATCGGTTTGGGTAAGATGGCCATAGTTAAAATAATTAACGCCTGCTGCCAGGTTGGTGCGAATGGGTTTTATATGATAAGCAGCGCTGAGACCATAATTTTTTATGCCCGCCAAAAAAGCATTGAATGAGGTATTCACCTGCCGGTGCATCTGATTTCTCAATAACGCGGGATTATGAAAAGCCATCCCCGCATCATTTCCAATGGTTGATACATTAACGCCACCCAAAGATGAAAGTTGCGCGGTATTGGGTTGCAGCAGAAAACTGAATACAGCATTACCCCCCAGTGTTTGTGCCGGGGAACGGGTAATGCAGATAAGTCCTATTAGAAAAAGATACCGATGCATGAGACGAATTCTCTGTCAAATCTAAGGGAAGAACAACGATTACATGAGGGCAAGGTCTATCACCTGTTGCATGGTCTTCACATAATGAAATACCAGCCCTTTAATAAAGTTGCTATCAATCTCATTGATGTCCTTCTCATTTTGTGAGCAAAGAATAATTTCTTTCAGTCCTGCTCTTTTCGCTGCCAATACCTTTTCTTTGATACCACCAACGGGCAATACCTGCCCACGCAAAGTGATCTCTCCTGTCATAGCCAAAAAGGGTTTCACTTTTCGACCGGTGAATGCGGAAGTTAAAGAGGTAAGCATGGTTATACCCGCACTCGGACCATCTTTGGGCACTGCCCCTTCCGGAACATGAATATGGATATTCTTTTTAGCGAATTCATCCGGATCTACTCCCAGTTTTTTGGCATTGGCTTGCAGGTAACTCAAGGCAGTGGTGGCGCTTTCTTTCATTACATTTCCAAGGTTACCGGTAAGTTTGAGCTCTCCTTTCCCATCGCCCAAAATGGTTTCTATAAAAAGAATATCACCCCCAACATAAGTCCAGGCCAGTCCTACCGCCACACCCGGCATATTAGCGGTTTTATAAATTTCATTACTGTATCGTGATTGTCCTAAAATCTTCTCTACATCCGCCGCGGTAACCGTTGATTTCACTTTATTCTTCATTGCCAGCTCTTTGGCCTGGTAGCGCATAATGGATGCCAGTTGCCTGTCTAATTCACGAACGCCACTTTCACGGGTATGCTGTTCAATGATTTTTTCCAATACCTTATCACTGATCTTAAAATTCACTTTATTTAAACCATGTGCTTCTTTCTGCTTGGGTAACAGGTGTCTTTTGGCAATTTCTACTTTTTCCTCTACCGCATAGCCACTCAGGTCAATGATCTCTAAACGATCGCGCAGGGCCGGCTGAATATTTTGCAGGTTATTGGCCGTAGCAATAAATAATACTTTACTAAGGTCGTATTCGAGCTCAAGATAATTGTCGTAAAAAGTATGGTTCTGTTCCGGATCCAGCACTTCCAGTAAAGCGGAAGATGGATCGCCGCGAAAATCGCTGCCGATCTTGTCTATCTCATCCAGTATCATTACGGGGTTGCTGGATTTACATTTCCGGATATTCTGTACAATCCTTCCCGGCATAGCGCCGATATAGGTTTTCCGGTGTCCCCGAATTTCACTTTCATCATGCAGGCCACCTAAACTTACACGAACATATTTCCTGCCAATGGCATGGGCAATGGAGCGGCCCAGTGATGTTTTACCAATTCCGGGAGGGCCCAGAAAACAGAGAATAGGACTCTTCATATCGCCCTTCAATTTCAACACTGCCAGGTATTCGAGTATACGGGTTTTGATCTTGGTCATGCCATAATGATCCAGGTCCAGCACTTTTTTGGCATTTTTCAGATCATAATTATCCGCGGTATAATCCAGCCAGGGAAGGTCAAGCATCAGGTCCAGGTGATTGTACACCACAGAATAATCAGGTGTGGTAGGGTGCATCCGTTCCAGCTTGGCTATGCCGTTTGTAAACAATGTTTTAGCGGCTTCCGGCCATTTTTTGGCCTCCGCTTTTTTCTTCATATCAGCAATTTCACGTTCATTGGTATCTCCCCCCAATTCATCTTTGATACTTTTTAATTGTTGCTGCAGAAAATAATCACGCTGCTGTTTGTCTATTTCTGTCCTGGTTTTGTTGGACACTTTGTCTTTCAGCTCGGCAAACTGCAGTTCCCTCTGGAGAATAAAGATCAGGCGTTCGGCGCGCTGATGAATATCGTTGATCTCGAGCAGGCCCTGTTTTTCTGTAAGGTCGCTGTTCAGGTTGCTGCTTACAAAATTGATCAGGAAAGAAGGGTTCTCAATATTTTTAAGGATAATGGAAGCTTCGGTGGGTAAATTCGGCGACAGATGAATGATCTGGGCAGCCAGATCTTTGATACTGCCGATATAGGCGCTAAAGTTCTCCGTTACGGGGATTTCATCATCCGCGAACAGGCTTACCGAGGCTTTGAAATAGGGGTCCTCACTAATCATTTCATCCAGGGCGAAACGTTTTTTACCCTGGATAATTACGGTAGTACCACCATCCGGCATTTTGATCAGCTTTACAATACGGGCCACCGTACCTGTTTTGCAAAGATCTTTGGGCTCGGGTTCCTCAATATTGGCATCTCTTTGTGCCAAAACACCGATCAGTTTATCCAGCTTATAGGCATCATTAACCGCTTTAATGCTTTTATCACGCCCCACAGTTATGGGTAAAACCACCCCCGGAAATAACACGGTATTGCGCAAAGGCAGGATTGGTAAGGTATCGGGGATCACTATATTACGATCCTG
>CAYHTC010000234.1:0-4131 GCA_964359445.1 uncultured Sediminibacterium sp.
GAACTTGGTGTTGGTGGTTTACCTAAAGGAAGAATTATAGAAATATACGGGCCGGAATCTTCTGGTAAAACCACTATTGCGATTCATGTGATTGCTGAGGCCCAAAAAAAGGGCGGCATGTGTGCGATAATTGATGCGGAGCATGCGTTTGACAGCGCCTATGCAATGAAACTGGGGGTAGATGTTGATAACCTGTTGATCTCTCAGCCTGATTATGGTGAGCAGGCGCTTGAAATAGCGGATCGCCTGATTTTATCTGGTGCACTCGATGTTGTTGTAATTGATTCTGTTGCAGCCCTGGTTCCTAAAAGCGAGCTGGAGGGTGAAATTGGTGATAGTAAAATGGGCTTACATGCCAGGTTGATGAGTCAGGCATTGCGTAAACTCACAGCAACGATTAGCAAGACGAATACCATCTGCATATTTATTAACCAGTTGCGTGAAAAGATTGGGGTGATGTTTGGTAATCCGGAAACCACAACCGGGGGAAACGCCTTAAAATTTTATGCATCGGTTCGTTTGGATATCCGGCGGATGACGCAGATCAAAGACGGCGACTCGGCAGTAGGTAACCATGTAAAAGTAAAAGTGGTAAAAAACAAAGTGGCCCCCCCTTTCCGCGCGGCAGAATTTGATATCATTTTTGGCGAAGGCATCAGTAAGCAGGGAGAGATTGTTGACATGGGTGTAGAGCTGGGCATTGTTCAGAAAAGCGGAAGCTGGTTCAGTTATGAGAATAATAAATTAGGCCAGGGCCGAGAATCGGTAAAAACCCTTTTACACGATAATCCTGAGTTGGCCAATGAAATAGAAGCGAAAATAAGGGCTAAGGTGAGCGAGGTAAAAGCGGCTGCAGAAGCATAAAAAGGTTTTTTGGATGGGTTAGTATATAAGGCCGCCCCTGTAAAAAGGGGCGGCTTTTTTGTCCCCACTAATTAAAAAAAACAGAAAGAAGCTTATTAATAATAGTATTATACTAATAAAATATCCTAAAAGCAGTAAAAATAGCAGAGAAAAGAAAGTTCAACACCATTTGCTTTTCTTACATTGGAATTCAAATTTTTTGGCGTTGCTCTATTCTCTGGTTAAAATAATGGTAAGGCTGGCACTGAAAATATTCTGTCGGAAGCTATCGGTGCATAATGCCAGGTTATTGGAGCGGCGGGGACCCCTACTCATTGTTGCCAATCACCCTAATTCATTTTTAGATGCCATCATTATTGGTTCTCTTTTTAAGGTGCCCGTTCATTATTTGGCGAGGGGCGATGCGTTTAACAAGCCGATGAACGGAACAATGCTTCGTTTGTTGCACATGATTCCTGTCTATCGCATGAGCGAAGGAAGAGAAAGTGTTTTTTTGAACGAAGCGGCTTTCGCCAGAAGTAAAGATATCCTATCACAAAAAGGAATCGTGCTGATTTTTATTGAAGGAATCTGTGTACATAAACACGCGTTGCAGCCCTTTAAAAAAGGAGCGGCAAAAATTGCGCTGGATAGCGCGGGAATACCCGGTTTTGGGATACAGCCCATTACGATTGCCTATGATTCTTTTGAACAATTTGGAAAGCGGGTTAATATAGTAATAGGAGAAAACATTCCTGTTGCAAAGCTCTTTCCTTACGAAGAGGCAACAAAAAATATCATGCACTTTAATCAGGTTTTATTTACAGTAATAAACGACAACATTCTGTTACCTGAAACGGATGGGCGAAGCCGGCGAAGGGGTAATCCGGTATTTTATGTTCCCGCACTGTTGGGTTTCTTTTTACACGTACCATTATATACGATAATCAGTAAATACATACGAAAGAAAACCAGTTGTACTGTTTTTTATGATTCTGTTTTGTTTGGCACTCTTTTGATTTGTTATCCGGGTTACCTGTTTTTTTTCTGGCTCTTATTGTGGTTGTTACGGGTGCCGGCCCTGATTGGTTTAACGCTTGTTTTCCTGCATCCGCTAACCGCCTGGATAGCGATGCGTGTAAATATTAAAGGCAGGTAGGGCAGAAAGAAGCCTTTTTGCAAAAAGAAACTACCGGGGTTACCTTATCTTCATGGAATGTATCAATACCAAAACAATGGCATCAACTAAAATATTGGGCAAAAGAAAAAAAATTGCCTTAGTGGCACATGACCATAAAAAGGCAGACCTGATGGCGTGGGCGCTTCACAACCGAACAGCGCTGGCTAAACACGAACTGTTTGCAACCGGCACAACAGGAAAGTTACTGGAAGAAGCGCTTGACCGCCCGGTAAAAAAATTATTAAGTGGCCCTCTCGGTGGCGATCAGCAAATTGGCGCCATGATCGCGAATGGCGAGATTGATATGATGTTCTTTTTTTGGGACCCCATGGAGGCCCAGCCTCATGATAGCGATGTGAGAGCATTGTTGCGTTTGTGTGTGGCATGGAATATTCCGATGGCCTGCGACAGGGCAACGGCAGATTTTATTATGACGTCGCCATTCATGCATGGGGAATATGAATCGGCCTTACCCAATTACGATGATTATTTAAACAGGAAAATCAAAGACGAATAATATCCTGTTCCTTCATTATTGTTAATTAAACAAAGAAAACACACATGAAAAAAAAAATATTCCTTTTTTCTATTCTATTCAGCGCCACTGTTTTTGCGCAGGATACCATTACCACCAAAGACCTGCAATCGGCGGCCGGCCTGCTTGATCTCCGTTTTACACAAAAAGAAATAGATACCATGTATGCGGGGGTGAAAGATAACCTGATGGGATACCGGTTAATGCACAAACAGTCACTCGCTAATAATGTGCCAATGAGTTTGTGGCAAAGCCCGGTTTTACCCGGAATGAAATTTTCCGAAAAACAGGAACCAATCAAATGGAACATTCCCGTAAATACAGTATTGCCTGCCAATAAAAACGACCTCGCGTTTTACAATATCATGCAGCTCGCCTCACTGATCAAAAACAAAAAAATAAGCTCGGAGGCGCTCACGGTATTTTTTATTGAGCGAATAAAAAAATATGGCGATACCCTGCAATGCGTCATCTCAATAACGGAAGAAATAGCCATGCAACAGGCCAAACAGGCCGATGCAGAAATAGCCAGAGGAAAATATCGTGGCCCGCTGCACGGCATTCCTTATGGATTGAAAGACCTGTTCGCGGTAAAAGGAACGAAAACAACCTGGGGTGCGGCGCCCTATAAAAACCAGGTGGTGGAAGAAGACGCTTTTGTTTACACGCAACTTAAAAAAGCGGGTGCCGTATTAGTAGCTAAATTCACAATGGGTGCGTTGGCTATGGGAGATTATTGGTATGGCGGCCGCACAAAAAATCCGTGGAACACCAAAACAGGATCTTCGGGTTCTTCAGCCGGATCCACCTCGGCAACCGTTGCCGGATTGGTACCTTTTGCTATTGGAACAGAAACATGGGGCTCTATTGTGTCGCCCTCTTCTACCTGTGGCGCAACCGGCCTGCGTCCAACATTCGGAAGTATCAGCCGCAGTGGTGCCATGACGCTAAGCTGGAGTTTGGATAAAGTGGGCCCCATCTGCAGAAGCGCAGCAGACGCGGCCCTCGTGTTTAATTATATTCATGGCACTGATGGCAACGATTTGAGTGCGGTGAATAAACCGTTTAACTACCGACCGGAATCTGCTATTAAAAAAATGAAAGTGGCTTATGCCAAAAACTATTTTGATAAACTTACAGACACGGCCAGTAATGAATGGAAAGTGCTGGAAGCCTATCAAAAACTGGGTGTTCAACTGATACCGGTAAATTTTCCTGATAGCGGTGTATACAATTTTAATATCATGGATATCGTGATCAGCGCGGAATGTGCCGCCGCGTTCGACGAGTTTACCAGAAATAATATTGACGATGAAATGACGATGCAGGGCAAAGGAGACTGGCCCAATAGTTTTCGCGTATCAAGATTAATGTCGGCCGTAGAATATATAAACGCCAACCGGCACCGCTATCTGTTAATGAAGAAAGTAAACGAATTGATGAGCGGTATTGATGTGTTGATTTGTCCCACCAGGGGCAGTGGCAACCAGGGAGCCATTACCAATTTAACGGGGCATCCGGTAGTTTGTTTGCCAACTGGTTTTGATAAACGGTTCAATTTGCCAACCAGCAT
>CAYHTC010000235.1:0-4115 GCA_964359445.1 uncultured Sediminibacterium sp.
GCCTAAGAGTTGATCGCATATTCCATAATTCACAGCGAAATATCATAATATTGACAATCCTTCTATAAAATATTGATTCATCTAAATGCAAATGCGTACGAATATCCCGGTAAGTTCATCATACCTAATCACTTAGAAAAGTTCTTCTTAGCCAGATATAAATCAGCTTTTACTTTTAGACTATTTAATGATCTCAATACCATTTAACTGAAGGTATTTATAAATCCCAGTCCAACTGCCTGCACCTGAATTGCTTTCAATGCAATTGACAACTTTTATATTATTTACAGACCCTATTGACCTGAATCCATATCCATTAGAATTTGTAGCCATACAATTCGTAAATGTAATATTAGAACCGCCATCAACATCATAGCAGGCACGTATATTAGAATCGCCCTGGCCTTCTGAGGTGCAATCCTGTATTGACACATTGTCAACAAGTCCTTTATTTTGGAATACCAACACACATGCCACACCCCCATACATACTATGCACATTTTGAACAGTTACATTGCGTGTGATACTTGCCGTGTCAGCGTAGGAGGTTATCATCACTGCACCACCCCGGTTATAAGCATTGTTCGGGTCACCTTTGATGGTAACATGGTTAATGGAAACATTTTCGGTAAGAATATTAGCTCCATGGTCTGATTTCACTACGATTGAGGTAAACCCGCAATTATAGGTATACACGCTATCGATACTTACATTGCTGCAACGAATGGCTATGCCATGATAAAATAAAGACACTGTAACATTTCTAATAATTATGTCAGAACCTGAAGTACAAAGCATACCATGCTTATATGCCATATATCCATCACCTATAATACTAATATTTCTAAATTTTTGGTGCAAAACAAGTGAGTCAGCATATACACCCGAAGTCAGGGCGGCGTCATCTGTGGCACGTAACTGCCCCCTGGAATCGATACCAATATTTTCGATAGAGACATATTTTCTATAATTGCAATCAACCAATCCAAGAATGATGGATCCGGAAGCCACTTCGGCTCCTGGCTGACTTTCGCCAATAATTTTTAAACTGTCATGTGATAATTGTACGCGGGCCTTATAGGTTCCAACCGGAACATACACTGGTAATTTAAGAGAATCCGCTTTATCCATTGCTAAATCAAAAGCATGGGTGTCGTCAGCCAGTCCATCACCAATTGCGCCAAAATCCTTTACATTAATTCGGGAAAAATATACCTCCGGTTCAGGTACCGGAGGTGGAGTAAATTTGCTGCAACTCCAAAAGGCAATAAATAATATAAGATATTGGCGTTTCATTTTACTTAAAGGTATGTGTTTCGTAAAATAAAGCCTACGTTTCCATAATTGAAACGTAAGCTTTAATGAAAATTTTACCAACTCATAGTATTTATCTCAGTTGGATAAGTTGCTGAACCATACAATCCAATGAATCCTACGGAAAATGCACCAGCACTTTGCCAAATATTGTTGATAACGACCATATTTGATAAGGCCTGGGTCATAGCTATTACGTTAACACCGTTTTGATTGGCGCGAAATAAATTTCCTTTTACAACGTAGTAACTTCCATTGTTAACTGTGAGTAGATTGAATCCACTTGGAGCATTAAAATAGGAAATCTCATTTGAATCAATTGTCATAAAACCGCCTCCTGAATCAAACGATACAACACCAGTGATCTTATTTTTCGTGAGCGTAACATCATTCCCGCGAATTTCGACCCCTTTGGATGTAACCGTATTTGTTATGATGTTATCATTTATCATGATATTGGTATTGTCGCCGTATCCACTATCTGTAGCAACTTTAAGAGGCATGCCTTCCGAACCTATGGATTTAACCATGTTGCTGGAAATTTGAATATTATTGCACGGTCTTTGTTTATACGTAGTACCTTGAGCGCCTACACCGCTTTCAACCAGTATTCCGGTATGCAGGTAAAAGGTTGAATCCATCTCAATCGTATTTCCGACAATAACACTATCCAATGTGTTAAATGCCCTGATGCCCAAGTTTGTTGTATTAACGATGTTATCACCGACAGTTATTCTATTACATAGTTCCAAGTTTATGCTAAAACTGGCGTTACCATAGCATCTGTTTCCTACAACAAATGAATCTTGCGTATTCCACAGCGAAATTCCTTGAGTATCATTATTCCAGCAAACATTGTTTGCAACAAGAATACTATTTGCAAAATTCGACCCGATGCCCCAACCTTTATTGTTCCATGCAAAACATCTTGTAACAATGATATTATGAGGATAGTATTCAGTCATGTTATACGCATTGTCATCTCCTGCTATATTGATTCCGGAAGCTTCTCCGGTATTATCAATATTATCAGTATAAGCGTCATGACAGTACAAGCCATCTAACGTTATGTTCGCTGGAGAATTTGTTGCACTTACACTAACGGTTATTATACACGCACCATACCAGGCACCACTTTGGTTAGCTCTGTTTCCGTCAAATCCTAAGTTTCGGACAGTTATATCCTTTATATTTCCTGAGTTAGCCTGAATACCAAGAAGAGCTTTATACGGATAGCCATTGTCTTCCTTAATCTCACTCTCTTTACCATCACCTTCCATAAGAAATCCATTACTATTTATCCTAAGTGCGAATGAGTTTGAATTTGCCGCTCGGACAAGGTATACGCCTTTTGGAATATATAAACCCATGCTGTTAGCCTCACAATAATCAATAGCTGCTTGAAGCGCAGATGTATCATTGTTAGAGCCATTTCCATAAGCACCAAACCAACGAACATTTACGCGTGTGCCATTAAGTACCCTAAACCAGCGACCCCCATAACTGGATGTAAAAATTGTTCCGTTGTTTGAAGTAGCGCTTGAACCAGAGTCATAATAAAATTCACCACCGCCGAGATCTCCGGGATTATAATAGCCAGAAACATACACTTCATTTGAAGAGGCAGGATTCATAGCCAGAAGAGTGGAAATTGAATTTACTGTTAACATAAAAAGGTTTTTAATTAAGAAATTGAATTTTGAGGTAAAATTAGACAAAATTGGAGTTTGAAAAAACGGAAAAATTCCCCTATTTGCGTTATCAATATGTTAAGAATGGTTGCAGAGATTTTAATACAAAAGATCAGTTAAATGAAGGTCTGCAAGATCAGAAAAATAGCCTTCACTAATTTCTGCAAATCCATGATTTATACAAACAATTTTCAAATTTATTTTGAGCTCAAGTAAGCATTCAGCCAACCACACCTTGCCCCGTGCGTAACATTGCTTTAGGTTTGCCGTCAAACAATTTTTATGCGATTAACCAATCAGGCAAAAATGTTTCGTAGCATAAGCGCTGTTGGGTGTAATGGAAGGAAGTTCATACACACCCTTTTCTAATCGTTTATAATAAATGGCCAGACCATCGCCTTCCCAGGTAAGTAGCTTTATTTGGTTGCGTTTTCTGTTTACAAAAATATAAACGCCTCCTTGTAAGACACTGGCTTGGCAGTGTTGGGTTACCATGCCGCAAAGCGCATCAAAGCCTTTGCGCATATCAGCGGCACCATTGTACCAATAGTATGCGGTGGAACTATTGAGATGGAGCATATCAGGATAGTAATAACTGCTTCACAAAACCAACGGATTGTTCTGTTAACGGAATCTGTATCTGAATACCGCTGGCACCTGTAATGGTAATTAGCTCTTTACATGCAGCCGTGGTAACCTTCACCGGTATAAATGATCCGGTAGCAGGATTATTGGCTCTATACACACCATACCAATAATGGAATACATGATAGGCAATATTATTGGCAGTACAGTAATCCATTTGTTTTAAACCACTGGTCTGCCAATCTGTTATCATTAACATCATCTGTTCACGTTGCTCTTTCTTGTTTTGCATAGTCTATCTTTTTGCAAAAATCAAACTATCTATGCTAACTTACAATATGGCATTGGTGGGAGGCTTACGACAAACATATTAATCATTTAGTTATTTAAGTCTTATAAAATCGCTATGCTGCATATCTGACGTGGCTTACATGAAAATACTTTTGCACCTGCTTTTTGTTATTTTTCCTGCTGTTCATAAAATCTTCAACGTTGCTGCGCATTTGAACCTTATTGATTGGTCTT
>CAYHTC010000236.1:0-4103 GCA_964359445.1 uncultured Sediminibacterium sp.
GCCGCAATGGTTACTTTTTCATAGCCCGACTGCTCATTGATCTTCAGATCTTCTTTACAGGTAACCACAATCACACCCCCGGCATCTGCCGGAACACCATCAAAACTACAGGAGGCGCTAATGAATTTGGGCCTTACCATGGCAAATGACTGCAGATAATTGCCTGTATTCTTCCATGTTTTCAAACCGGTTTTTGCAAATTCATCCGCGATAAATGCCGCTGCTTTTTCAATTCCTTTACTAAAGGTTTTTCTGCCTTCCATATCATCAGCCGACAATATTTTTTCAACTCTTTCAACTTCTTTCGCATTGATGATATCCGCCGATTTCTGGGCAAATAAAAGGGTTGTTATTGAAGACAATAACCATATCAGGCTGATTTTTTTCATGTGGTTGCTTTCATTTTTTTACCCTAATATCCTTAGAGGCTCATCATTTCTTTGAACTTGACGGTTTGCCTCCTGCTCACTTCAATTTTCTCGCCACCTTTCAGGTCTATCAATAAACCGCCATTAAAATAAGGCTCAATTTTTTCTATCCAGCGAAGGTTGATAATATGTTTTCTATTGGCGCGGAAGAACATTCTTTCATCCAGTCTTTCTTCCAGTGAATTAAGTGATTTTAAGATCAATGGTTTATGTGTACCAAAGAATACCTTGGCATAATTGCCCACACTTTCAAAAAGGCGGATCTCACCCAGTTTTACAAACCAGCAACGTTCCCCGTCTTTCACAAATACCTGATCGAACTCTGTTAAAGGTCCACGGTTTGCGCCATTAATACCAATATTTTCCTTGAATATTTCGGCCTGCAGTTTCTGTATCGCATCAGCCAGCCGTTTAGGTTCTATGGGTTTCAGGAGATAGTCCAGCGCATTTACTTCAAATGCTTTGATGGCATATTCATCGTAGGCTGTTGTAAAGATTACTTTGGGCGCTTTTTCTACTTCGGCCAGCAAATCAAAACCTGTTTTACCTGGCATCTGGATATCCAGAAATATCAAATCAGGATTCAGGGTCTCGATCTTTTCTATACCATCATCCGCATTGGTAGCTTCTTCTATTACTTCAATATCAGCATGATTCTGCAATAATTTTTTTAATTCATTGCGGGCCAGCCTTTCATCATCAATAATAATTGCTTTGATAGCCATATCACAAATTTATAGGTTGAATTTACAAATGAAATTGCTGTACCGGCATTTTTACAATGGCCTCTACCATACCTCCGGCGCTATTCCTGATCTCAAAACTGGCTTTCCCGCCAAATAATAATTTTAGCTGGTTACTGGTACCGTTCAGGCCAAACCCGTCACTATTACTGTTCTCTTCGCGTAAATGACCGGTATTCTGCACTATCAGCTCATGATGATTCTCACGATAATCAGATATTACCCTTATTAATCCACCCTCCTTCTGTTTGCCAATACCGTGTTTTATGGCATTCTCTACCAGTGTCTGGAGCATCATGGGCGGTACAGGCTGATCAAGGGTATCTTCATCAATATCATATTCTACCTGCAACCTGTCTTCAAAACGAATATATTCAAGGGCCAGGTAATCTTTTACAATATTTAATTCCCGTTCAAACGGTACGGTTTCCATTTTTTCGGCCTGCATACTGCTTCGAAGGATATTGCTTAATTCGGTTATGGCGGTTCTCGCCCTCTCCGGATTCTCATCTACCAGTGCACGTATACTGTTCAATGCATTAAAAATAAAATGTGGATTGATATGCGACTTGATGGTCTTTAGCTCCAGTTCTTTTACCATACTCTCGAGACGCACTTTCTGGATTTCTGATTTGGAACCCAGTTCAACATAATGCCAGATATAATAGACGGAAACCCATACCAGTACCAGGGGAGAATCAAAGATCAGGTTCGAAAGGAATCTTTTTTCAACAGAAACTTTCCACTTTGGATCATATAACTTTAACCATTCAGCGATGGCGCTGTTGGCAAAGTTAAACAGCACTATTACGCTTAGCACCGAAACAGTGAGTAACCACCATTTTTGTACCTGGATCGGGGGCCGCAGGTTCAGCCTCACAATCAATTCGCGTAATAAATGCGTAAAACCCAGGCCGAAAAGGATGGTTATGGCTATTCTTGGATAAAGTATATTGTTTGTTTTGTTCTCAAAAACAAAGGCGAAGAACACCATGGCCAAACCATATAATAACCAGCCGCCCAGCTGGCAAAACCAGTATAAGGAAGATTTGCTTCTCATGTTGGAACAAATATAAAATGAAACCGCCCCCCAATCTTTGCTAAATTTGATTAAAGGTAAAAAGGGCCCTTGTTTGGCAGAAAATATTGTTTTGAATCGTTGAATTATCCGTTTTATTGGATGTTTTATATAATTACAGGTGGTCCGGTTCATTTCGATTGTTCAGATTGCTTACCGCTAAAAGCTTATTTTTACATTTTAAACCAAGCCTGAATTCAGATCACAGCAGGATCCTTATTACAGTCCATCAATCATCCCGATGACCTTAAAAAGCTCAGCGGTAAACAATTGCACCAGGTTTGTGATGAGCTGCGCCAGTTCATTGTAGATGTGGTAAGCGTACATGGCGGGCATTTTGCAGCCAGTCTGGGAGTGGTAGAATTATCAGTTGCCCTGCATTATGTTTATAATACCCCTTATGATCAACTGGTATGGGATGTGGGCCATCAGGCTTATGGCCATAAAATCCTTACAGGCAGGAGAGATCAGTTCATTACCAATCGTAAATACAAGGGCCTGAGCGGCTTTCCCAAGCGAAGTGAAAGTGAGTATGATACATTTGGGGTGGGGCATTCCTCCACATCCATATCGGCCGCATTGGGTATGGCCATGGCGGCAAAATACAAGGGTGAAAACCGGAAATCAGTAGCGGTAATCGGCGATGGTTCGATGACAGCGGGTCTGGCATTTGAAGCGATGAACCATGCAGGGGTGGCAGATAGTGATGTACTCATTATTTTGAATGATAACTGTATGAGCATTGACCCAAATGTTGGGGCGCTCAAAGAATACCTGACCGATATCAGTACCTCGCCCACCTACAATAAAATGAGGGATGAAATATGGAACCTGATGGGCAAACTGCCCGTTGGTAAAAATTTCAGCAGGGAGATGGCCAGTAAACTCGAAGCCAGCCTGAAAAGCGTTGTAAATAAAAGCAGTAACCTGTTTGAAGCATTACAAATAAGATATTTCGGTCCGATTGACGGTCATAATATTACTAATCTGGTTGATACACTCAAAGACCTGAAAAATATTCCCGGCCCAAAACTGCTGCATATTGTAACAGTGAAAGGCAAGGGTTATTCATTAGCCGAAAAAGATCAGACCAAATGGCATGCACCGGGTTTGTTTGATAAAGTAACCGGTGAGATTTATAAGAAAAAAATAAATACACCCCAACCGCCCAAATACCAGGATGTATTTGGTTATACCCTGATTGAACTGGCAGAACAGAATAATAAGATCATGGGAGTAACGCCCGCTATGCCCAGTGGTTCTTCTATGAAGTTCATGATGGATAAAATGCCGGATCGTGCTTTTGATGTGGGCATTTGCGAACAGCACGCGGTTACGCTAAGCGCGGGTTTGGCAACGCAGGGTATGCGTGTATTCTGCAATATCTATTCATCCTTTATACAAAGGGCCTACGACCAGGTGGTGCATGATGTGGCAATACAGAAATTGCCGGTGGTATTCTGTTTAGACAGGGCCGGATTGGTTGGTGAAGATGGACCCACCCATCATGGCTGCTATGATATTCCTTTTTTGCGTTGCATACCTAACCTGGTAATCAGCGCACCCATGAACGAACAGGAATTACGCAACCTGATGTATAGCGCGCAACTTGAGTCTAATCAATATCCTTTTGTAATTCGCTACCCGCGCGGAGAAGGCGTTATGACGGAATGGAAAACGCCATTTGAAGCGGTTTCCACCGGCAAAGGCAGGAGATTGAAAGACGGCGAAGAAATAGCTATTCTAAGCTTTGGCCACCCCGGCAATTTTGCACAGGCTGCTATCCGTGAACTAAGAACGCAGGGTATCAATCCCGCCCATTATGATCTTCGTTTTGTGAAGCCGGTTGATGAA
>CAYHTC010000237.1:0-4081 GCA_964359445.1 uncultured Sediminibacterium sp.
AATGCCGGACTCACAACAACGGTAGAATATCTGGCAGCCAAAAACAACCTTGACAGAGCAAAATCAAATTTTGTAACGGCCAGGTATGACTACTTTTTGCGTTCTAAAATATTGGATTACTACCAGGGGAAGCGGCTTTGGTAAACCGGGTTTTCTATGATACCCGTTTAATATCGGCCCCCAGATTCTGCAACCTTTCATCAATAAACTGATACCCACGGTCTATCTGTTCAATGTTTTGTATCACGCTTTTTCCTTCGGCACTTAATGCGGCAATAAGCAATGCCTGTCCGGCACGGATATCCGGACTGCTCATCGTTATCCCCCTTAAATTATTTTTTCTGGCAAGTCCTATAACCGTTGCCCGGTGCGGATCGCAGAGGATAATCTGTGCACCCATGTCTATCAGTTTATCTACAAAAAATAAACGGCTCTCAAACATTTTCTGGTGTATCAGTACGCTACCCCTTGCCTGTGTGGCCACTACCAGCACAATGCTTAATAAGTCTGGGGTAAATCCGGGCCAGGGATGATCATAAATGGTTAAGATACCACCATCTAAAAAAGTTTGTATCTCATAAATATCCTGTGCGGGAATATACATATCATCTCCCTTTATTTCAAATTGAATACCGAGTTGCTGAAACTTTTCGGGTATGATACCGAGGTGTTCCACCCCGGCATTCTTGATGGTGATCTCACTTTGTGTCATGGCAGCCAAACCAATAAAACTGCCTACCTCAATCATATCGGGCAATAGGCGGTGCGTGGTTCCCTGTAAAGAAGGCACGCCCTCAATACTAAGCAGGTTACTGCCAATACCGGAAATTTTTGCGCCCATCCTGTTCAGCATCTTACATAATTGCTGCACATACGGTTCGCAGGCGGCATTGTAAATGGTGGTTATGCCTTCCGCTAAAACAGCCGCCATGGTTATATTGGCAGTGCCTGTTACCGATGGCTCATCCAGTAACATATATACGCCTTTTAGTTGCGGGGAGGATAATTTAAAACAGCCATGCAACTCATCATATTCATATCTGGCCCCTAATTTTTCAAAACCAATAATATGGGTATCCAGTCTTCTGCGGCCAATTTTATCCCCGCCCGGTTTAGGAATATAGGTTCTTTTAAACCTTGTCAGCATGGGTCCGGCAAACAGCACACTACCCCGCAGCCTGCCCCCTTTTTTTCTGAAGGCTTCTGAGCTCAGGTAATCTGCATCTATATTGTCTGCCTGAAAAGTAAAACTGTTTTTCGCATGGCGTGTCACTTTCACACCAATATCTTCCAGTAATTCCATTAACAGGTTCACATCCAGTATATCAGGAATATTAGAAATGGTTACAGGCTCTGCCGTTAATAATACTGCCGATAAAACCTGCAATGCCTCATTCTTCGCTCCCTGCGGAATGATTTCTCCTTTTAGTTTATTGCCACCGATTACTTCGAATGAACTCATAGCAGGAGGGATTGGTTTATAAACCATCATCAATACCTCTTCTTGAATCCGCCGCCTCTGCCTTCCGGTCTGCTGCCGCTATTCCGGTTATCTCTTTGTACGTTGCCGTTGGTATTGCCGCTATTGCTGCGGTTTCTGCCATCTGTCCGGCCACCACCACTTCGGTTATCTCTGCCACCTCTGCCGTCTGTTCGTCCGCCACCGCGTCCGCCAAAATTCTGCTGCCAGCGTCCGCCACTGCGTGGGTATTCATCGCGTTCAAAATTCTGGTTGCGGTGTTTGATATAAGGGGTATTGCTGAATTCCAGCTCACCTCCGGTAATACTGTTTAACTCGGTCCGGATGGTATCATCGTGCACCAGTTCTTTGTGCCAGTTGCTATAAGCCAGCTTCATATAATAAGCGATAGCATGCGCAAAGCCCGCTTTCTTTTCAGGATCCTCTTCTTTCAGCGCCTTATCTATCACTACTTCCAGGTTCTTTCCTAAATGTGCATATTTTGGATGACGTTTCGGATAAGGCAATGGATCCGGCTTTAGCTTATAGGTTTCTTTTTGAGGAATAGGATAAGGACTGTCTACCTCCAGCTTAAAATCACTGATAAAGAAAAGGTGATCCCATAGTTTATGCCGGAAGTCTTCTACATTCTTCAGGTGGGGGTTTACGAAACCCATTAATTCTATCACTGAATGCGCCTGTTGCTGACGTTTTTCTTTGTCCTCAATGGTCAATAAATACTCCACCATCTTCTGAACATGGCGTCCGTATTCTTTCATTCCCAGGTGGTTTCTCTCCGTATTGTATTCCATATAATTGTTCATCTGCAAAGACAAATGTATGCAAATAGCGTAGATTTCAGATGATTTAGGGTATGAATCATATCAAATCAGCGTTTATCTTTGCCCAATGGAACAGTTATTGCAACAGATTGATGCATACAAAAAGGAAGTTGAGGCATTTAAAGGGGCAACACCTGATGCTGTAGAGGAATTCCGGATCAAATACCTTGGTACCAAAGGTATTGTTAAAAACAGTATGGGTGAGATGCGGAACGTGCCCAACGACCGTAAAAAAGAGTTTGGGCAGCTTCTGAACGATTTTAAATTATTCGTTGAAGACAAATACGAAACCCTCAAACAAACCAACTCCCAACTCCCAACTCCCAGCTCCCAACTAATAGATCTGAGCTTACCGGGTGATGCAGTGGCCGTTGGTACCAGCCATCCCCTGAATATCGTTAGAAACCAGATAGTTGCTATATTCCGGCGTTTAGGTTTTGCCGTGGCGGAAGGGCCGGAGATAGAAGATGACTGGCATAATTTTGGCGCGATGAATTTGCCCGAAGATCATCCTGCCCGTGATATGCAGGATACTTTCTATATTAACCAAAACCCATCCTGGCTGCTGCGAACACATACCAGTAGTGTGCAGGCAAGGGTAATGGAAACACAGAAACCACCGATAAGGGTGATTTGTCCGGGTCGGGTGTACCGTAACGAAACCATCAGTGCAAGGGCCCATTGCTTTTTTCACCAGGTAGAAGGATTGTATATTGATGAGAATGTAAGTTTTGCTGATCTGAAACAGACTTTATACTTTTTTGTACAGGAAATGTTTGGAAAAGAGGTAAAAGTGCGGTTCAGGCCCAGCTATTTCCCATTCACAGAACCCAGCGCGGAAATGGATATCAGTTGCCTGATTTGTGGGGGTGATGGATGTAATATTTGCAAACATACGGGTTGGGTAGAGATATTGGGAAGTGGTATGGTACACCCGAATGTGCTGGATAATTTTGGTATCGACGCTAATAAATACACAGGTTTTGCTTTTGGTATGGGTGTGGAACGCATTACACAGTTAAAATACCAGGTGAATGATCTTCGTTTGTACTCACAGAATGATGTACGGTTTCTGAAACAGTTTACCGGCGTTGTGTAATATTTAACAACTATTGATTATAAGGCCCGGTTTACGGGTCTTTTTGTTTAAAAGTGTATCTTCCCTGCCTAACCCCCTGAATTTTTTAATATGCTTGCCATTCTTTGCTTTTTTTTGGGGACACAGGTTCCTGTCTTTGTTTTTTCATTCCTTCTTTTTACATCGTTTCTGTTCTCATAAAATGTACGCTACCATTAAAAACCGGGAGCACACAGAGATTGGGAGTTTCACAGAGAGTTCTCTGTGTATCTCTGTTACTCTGTGGACTCTCTGTGTTGAAAAACAGCGCCAATTCAAAACCAACCCGGTAATTTTACATAGCACCTTTCTCCCCCTAACTTATGGTTCACAAAACCAAAGGCATAGTATTACGAACAGTAAAATATGGTGATACCAGTATCATTACTACGGTATACACTGAGCTGTTTGGCATACAGAGCTATATAGTAAAGGGGGTAAGGCAAAGCACCAAAACATCTGCCGGTAAGGCAAGCTTTTTTCAGCCATCCGCCATGCTCGATATGGAAGTGTATCATAATGAACTGAAGCAACTGCAGTTTATTAAAGAGTATCAATGGGGTTACCTGTATGAAAATGTTTTGTTTGATGTGGTAAAAAATGCCGTTGCCTCATTTGTGATTGAATTGCTTCAACACAGTTTGCAGCAACCCGAGGCCAATC
>CAYHTC010000238.1:0-4035 GCA_964359445.1 uncultured Sediminibacterium sp.
TGTTTGCAGTTTACCATTGAGTTTCATATCCCGGATAGAGGAAATGGCCAGGTATGGATTAACCGCTGTTGCGCCAAAACCAAGCAGGCAGGCAAAATGGTGAACTTCCCATACATCACCTGCTTCTACGATGATACCTACCTGTCCGCGGTATCCCTTTCTGATAAGGTGATGGTGCACTGCGGCGGTGGCTAATAAGGAAGGTATGGGAGCATGGTCAGAATCTATGGCACGATCTGTTAAAATAATCACTTCAAAGCCATCTTCCACTGCATCCACTGCATACCGGCATAAACGATCAAGGCCCGCTTTCAGGGAACCGGGTTTTCCATCGGCCCTGAAATAAGTTTGTAAGGTTTTTGCCTGAAAAACACCGGTATCAATGCTCCTTATTTTTTCCAGTTCATAGGAATTTAATACCGGATGTTTTAAGGCCACACTATGGCAGGCCAGGGGGTCCTCTACCAACAGGTTGCCATTACTGCCTGCAAAAGTGGCGAGCGACATAACCATTTTTTCCCGGATAGGATCAATGGGCGGATTGGTAACCTGCGCAAAAAGTTGTTTGAAATAGCTACTCAGGTGTTGTGGCTGTTCACTAAGAATGGCGAGCGGAGAATCAGTTCCCATTGAACCGATAGGTTCTTTGCCGTCAATAGCCATAGCGGCAATAATAGTATCAAGGTCCTCAGTTGAATAGCCGAATGCTTTCTGGTATTTAAAAATCTGATCATGTTCGAGGTGTGTGAACATAACGCGTGGTTCCGGTAATTCTTCCAAACGGATCTTATACTTATTCAACCATTCATCATAAGGTTTTTGTGAACAGATGGATTGTTTCAGTTCATCATCACTGATAATTCTTCCCTGTTCCATGTCTACCACGAACATTTTGCCTGGCTGTAATCTTCCTTTTTCTTTTACGAGAGACGGATCAATAGGTAATACGCCGGTTTCTGAAGCCATGATTACACGGTCATCATGTGTAACAGTATATCGCGAAGGGCGTAAGCCATTTCTGTCGAGTGTGGCGCCAATGATTTTTCCATCTGTAAAAGAAATGGAAGCCGGGCCATCCCATGGTTCCATCAGGCATGCATGGAATTCGTAAAATGCTTTTTTAACGGGATCCATCTGTTCGTTGCCATCCCATGCTTCCGGTATCAGCATCATCATTACATGTGGTAATGATCTGCCGGTAAGGGTTAGCAGTTCGATCATATTATCCAGACAGGCAGAATCCGATTGGCCGCCGGTAACAATCGGCAATAACATTTCCATTTCATCTTTGGTGAAGTAGGGAGAAGTAAAGCCTTTTTCACTTGTTCTTAGCCAGTTCAGGTTACCCTGTAATGTATTGATCTCTCCGTTATGTGCGATATAACGGAAGGGCTGTGCCAGTTTCCAGGAAGGAAAAGTATTGGTGGCAAAACGGGAATGCACCAGGCCAAAAGCCGAGACCACTCTCTTATCGCTCAAATCCGGGAAATACCCGCGAACCTGCATACTGGTAAGCTGGCCCTTATAAATAATTGTTTTGCAGGATAAGGAGGCAATATAAAAACCTATCTCATCTTTCTTAACGGTATTCTGAATAGTATGTGTTGCGTAATTACGAAGTATAAAAAGTTTGCGCTCGAACTCGTCCGGATTAGTTATGGTATCCGGACAGCCTACAAAAACATGTTCCATGCAGGGTTCTACCGATAAGGCGGTAAGGCCAATGCCTTCTTTGTTTACGGGCACTTTACGGAAGGCTAATACATCAAGACCTAATTTTTCGGCAGCGCGGTTAAAAATATCCCTGCATTCCTCGCGTAGCCTGATTTCTTTGGGAAAGAAAACGACCCCAACGCCATATTTACCAAAGGCAGGTAAATGAACGCCCAGTTTCAGGCATTCATCAAAAAAGAATTCATGCGGCATCTGTAACATAATACCTGCGCCATCGCCTGTATTAACTTCACATCCGCAGGCGCCCCGGTGTTCCATATTTTCCAATACGGTTAATGCATCAGTAATATGTTGATGGGATTTATTGCCTTTGATGTTTGCAACGAAACCAATACCACAGGCGTCATGTTCAAATGAAGGATCATACAATCCCTCGCCATGTTGTGAAACAAGCATGTACAATCGAATTAAAGTCAGGAAATAAAATGGCAGGCAACCGTTTTGGAAAAGTACATAAAAAATGCGGTTTAATCAAACTATATCAGACAAAAATATCCAGATCTGTTGATAATTTTTAATAAAAAGCCTTTTTTGTTAAAAATTATCAATAAAACCGGCTAACAGTTGTTAATTTGTTTGATAAACCCGGCAGGAGGGGTAAGAAAAGTTGATCCGTTTATTTTTTTCAAATAAACCAAATACAGCGCTCCCGCTTCCGGTTATAGAAGCATAGACAGCTCCATAGGTGTATAAAGATTCTTTGATCTGCCCAATTTCCGGATATTGTTTACACAGTCCGGCTTCAAAATCATTTAACAGCCATTCTTTCCAGGTTTCTACCGGTTGTTGTATGATGTCTTTTATTTTCCGTTCCGGTGTTCGGGGCGTTATTCCGGCAAAAGCGTTTGTAGTGGATATATGAATGGTGGGATGTACGATCACAAATGAGTAGGCTGAGAGATCCAGTTGAATACCTTCCATTTTTTCGCCGCGGCCCGTTGCCAGGCAGGGTTGATTCAAAATAAAAAACGGACAATCGCTGCCTAATTCCAATGCATGCCGGAGGAGTTGCTCCTGCGACAGGCCCAATTGAAATAGTTGATCCAGTAAGATAAGCGTGAAAGCCCCATCTGAGCTGCCTCCGCCTAAACCGGCGCCCGTTGGTATAACTTTATGCAAATAAAGATGAACCGGGCCCAATGCAGTGTGGTACTTTTTTAATAAATGATAGGCTTTTACACAAAGATTGTCATCTTCATTACCTTCAACAGATAAACCCGAAGCTGAGAACACAATTCCGGACTCCCAACTCCTAACTCCAGACCTAATGCCTTCTAATGCATCCTGCCATGTTACCGGATAAAATACGGTTTCAAGATCATGATAACCATCGTCTCTTTTATGGGTAATGTTGAGACCGAGATTGATCTTGCAATTGGGAAATAGGACCATTCTCTTAAATCATTTTCTTTTATTGATTTCGTCACGGATAGATATGGCGCGGATATAGTCTTCGTGTTCCAGCACTTCAGTTAACAGTGTTTGCAATTCTTCCAGGGTCATTTTACCCAGGTCATCTCTTCCGCTGCCCGTTTCTTCTATTCCCACAGCCTCACCTTTCATTTTTTTGCCACCGCCATCTTCCATCAGCATACCCGCATTGTCGAGAATGTGCTCATAAGTATAAATGGGGCAACCGAATCTCACGGCTAATGCCAATGCATCGCTGGTACGGCTGTCAATTTCTACGGTATCATTTACAGAAAAGCAAACCAGTTTAGAATAAAAAATACCTTCCTGCAGGTCACTGATTATGATCTCCTGTAATTCAATACCGAAAGCATTCATGAAATTCTTCATCAGGTCGTGCGTAAGTGGACGACTGGGTTGCATGTGCTCCAAAGCGACAGCAATGGCCTGTGCTTCAAATCCGCCAATTACAATAGGTAAACGTCGTAACCCATTGATTTCGCCCAGCACCACCGCATACGAATGAGTTTGGGTGATACTGTGAGAAAGGGCCACGATTTCCAGTTCTATCTTTTTCATAGCTAACACGAAAGTACTCGAAAATAAAACACGAAAAACAGGGGTGAAGGCGAAAAGTCCATTTTAAGATACTTAGTTTTGCCGCATGCATTATGTTTCCGCCGAAGGTTTGACCAAGAGTTATGGTATTAGTCCGCTGTTCAGGAATATTTCATTTCACATAAATGAAGGAGAAAAGATTTCGCTGATTGCCCGAAACGGGGTTGGTAAATCAACCCTTCTCAGAATATTGAATGGAGATGAGACGCCCGATGAGGGGAAACTGTTTATTCATAAAGATGTTACAGTTGCCTTATTTGAGCAGGACCCCAA
>CAYHTC010000239.1:0-4032 GCA_964359445.1 uncultured Sediminibacterium sp.
TTTCACTATCTGTTTCATCAGCTAATAATTTCAAATGAAAAAAAGATCCTTTTTAAAAGGACTGGCATTAGCCGGTTTAGGTACACCTCTGTTAGGTTCGGGCATGGATACATGGCTACATAAAGTAAGTGGATTAACATCCGGTGAAGTGGCCGCTGATGAAGATTTCTGGGCAGGTATCCGGGGTGAATACCTGCTTAAACCCGACTATATTAACCTGGAGAACGGGTACTATAATATTCTTCCAAAAGAACTACTGGAAAAATATATCGGTCACATACGTGAGGTCAATTACCAGGGCGCTTATTATATGCGAACGGTGCAATACGATAATAAAAAAAAGGCTGCCGCGAAACTGGCCGGCCTGCTGGGCTGTACAGCAGATGAAGTTATTATAACCAGAAATACAACCGAATCGCTTGATATGATCATCAGCGGATTTCATTGGAATGAAGGAGATGAGGCCGTTATGGCTGAACAGGATTATGGAGCCATGCTTGAAATGTTTAAGCAGGTTGCTAAAAGGCATGGGGTTGTAAACAGGATAATTTCTTTGCCTAACCACCCATCATCAGATGAAGAGATTGTAAAACTGTATGCAGATGCCATTACAGAAAAAACAAAACTACTGATGGTTTGCCATATGATAAATATCACGGGACATATTTTACCCATTCGTAAGATATGTGATATGGCCCACAGCAAAGGTG
This sequence comes from uncultured Sediminibacterium sp., assembly GCA_964359445.1. Taxonomy (GTDB): domain Bacteria; phylum Bacteroidota; class Bacteroidia; order Chitinophagales; family Chitinophagaceae; genus Sediminibacterium. Next base: position 711 of record CAYHTC010000239.1, read on the forward strand.
TTCAGGTAATGGTAGACGGGGCGCATGCGATTGCGCATATACAATTCAATATTCCCGACCTGCATTGCGATTACTATGGCGCCAGTTTACACAAATGGTTATGTGTACCCCTGGGTGTTGGTATGCTGTATATAAGAAAAGAACACATTAATAGGATCTGGCCATTACTGGCTGAAAGCGGCAGACCAGAGGGGGATATCAGTATTTTGAATCATACAGGCACTATCCCGGTTCATAGTGATCTGGCCATTAACGATTCGATTGCTTTTTATCATAAGATAGGCGCGGAAAGAAAAGAAGCGCGTTTACGGTATTTACAGCAATACTGGACCAGTAAGGTTCGTGATATTCCGGATATAGTGATGAATACACCGGCAGATCCACAACGCGCCTGTGCCATAGCTAATGTAGGCATCAGGGGAATGAAGCCCGGTGTACTGGCTGAAACCTTATTAAAAAAATATAAGGTGTACACAGTAGCTATTGATAGCGCTAATGTGCATGGGTGCCGGATAACACCCAATATTTTTACAACGGTTGCCGAACTGGATATACTCGTAAATGCCTTGAAAGAAATGGGAAAAGCTTCTGTTTAGTGATCAGTTTTTCTCACCAATTTCATACCGGTAATTTAAAACATCCAGTTCTTTATCGGCATAAAACAGATCCTTGGCAAACTGTTCCCTGCCGGCCTTGGCTACTCCGGGTAACTGCCTGTAATAGATAATACCATCCCGGAGGTTCTGATAAAAGGCAGTATAGTATTTTTTCTTTTTGCTCAACTGATCCGGTTGTATTTCTTCCGCAAGCTGCTCTTTCAGAAAATCAATATATAAATACAGTTCCGCAATAAACATATGGGGCCGGTTAACATGGGTAAGAATATTCTTTCTTCCATAGATATGATCGGTCATGGTTTGCAAAGAAACCACTTTAGAAAAATTTATAATATTCGGCCCCGGACAAATATTAACCGCATGCATATTCTTTACGAAAGGTAGTTGATAGTGAATGGCAGCCGAATTACTCAGACCCACACATAAGCACTCTTTATCCAATATATCCACCAACTGCTTTTTGTGCTCTCTTTCAGGCAGGTGAAGCGATTCCAACTGTGCCATTTTTAGTTTTTGATATTTCTGCGAGGCGGTACAAATGGGCTCCCGGGTAAACTCTGTATTTAAAGCCAGATGCTTTTCAGGGCAGGAGCTGCCCGGCTTTCCATTATTAATGCGCGCCCATTTTTCCTTTTCAGCGCTGGATCCTTTCAGGTAATGAAACCTGATGCCTATGGGAGAATTATGGCTTAATACAATATCTTTTTCCTTCGCTGCACATAACAGTTTCAGTGTATCCGCATCAACCGTGGTGGCTTCGGGTACTAACAGAAAAGGCGTTCCCCATCCGGTTCTATCAAATTGATAATGTTCATGCAAAAAAGTGTCTTCTTCATGCGTGCCAATTCCTCCCTGAACAGAAAACAGTATTTTGTGGGGAGTCGTAAACTTCCTGTTGTTTTTTTTCTCCTGCGCTGCCGCATAGAGAGTAAAAAGGGTATCAATCAGTTCCTTTTTTTGGGTGGCAAACTCTTCCAGTATGGGACCCAGCAAATATCCGTCTGTTGCAAATGCATGACCGCCGCAATTCAATCCAGATTCAATCCTGAATTCACTTACCCAGATACCTTTTTTAGCTAAGAATTTTCCCTGTATTAATGCAGAACGGTAATCACTGACTTTTATAACAATTTTTTTGGTAAATACCCCATCCTTATTTACTTCAAAATCTTCGCATTTTTCCAGATAATTGTATAACCTTGGGTTCATGCCTGCCGAAAAAATAACAGAAGAATCAGACAGATTACTTTTAGCATAGCCTCTTAATGCAGTAACAGCATCAGACCCGTCTTCGATTAATTGCCCCTGCTTATCTACATTGTTCCGGTCCAGTTTGGTCATGATGTTTACATCAATACTTCCCGGTCTTATTTCTGCCCGCAACAGCGCTTCCATTTTTTCTTTTTCCCGCTGATCCACAGTTGTTATCATCTGATGATACAAATGCTTTAGTGTACTGTCTTCCGGCAACATCTCAAAATATTTGACTATTTCAGAGCCTGCTTCAAAAGCGGCTTTTTTGAGTTTTTCAACCTGTACCTGAACAATCGTATTAACCAGGTTCAGGTAATCGGTAATTCTTTTGGCCCTGTAATCCTCTTCATGCGTGTTAATGGGCTGGTAAACGAGGCCAATAGTCGGGTAATAATGACTTCTCATCATTTCTATTAACCTGTCTTCTACAATTGATATCACTGAGTTAATACCAAACCTGGCAACTTTAACAGGAGAATCAATGGTGTAAGCTAATCCCATTACCGGGATATGAAATTTGTGTTGTGGAGAATAATACATGAGATGAAATAACTATAGCTGTAACATGTAACAATTGTTTTTACCGGAAAATACAAAACAGTATACAGACTGTTACAATGCCCATATATGCCTTCGGAGGGTAAAGGTAACCATAATAAGGGATAAAATGTATCCCTTATTGTGAATTCACCTGAGAACCGGCATCCTTTTCCCTGCTCCAAAGCAGTTTTTTTCCAAATAGTTTCGAGCTATCCGTCATCTTGATAAAATCAATCCGTACCGCCCATACCTTACCTGGTATAGCCAGCGATATCGGGTATTTGGCAAGATACAAGCCGGAAGCCTCTTCAGAAAGCGGATGCTGTTCATTTACTATCCTTCCTCCAAACTGAACACCCGCAACAACCAATCTATTTAATTTATCCGGCAAAATGGTACCGGCAATCACAGGATTTTTTTTAATCAGTCGCACATGATGTGATTCATCAGATGATTTGAAATACAGCATAACCGAAGCCGGGTCGAATGCATAAAAACAACTGAAACAATAGGGCTTATTCTGCTCATCAACACAGCAAATACCGGCACAGGTTTGTTTTCGCAAAAATTGAAGGATGGTTTCGTTCACAATAGTTTGATGATTTTTACCGGGCATGCTTTGGCAGCTTCCCGGGTTTGTTGGAGAATAATATTGTTTACCTGCAAAATGAAAACTTCTTTTTTAGGAACTGATTTCAGCAAAGTTGCTTTCCCGTCTTTCCTGGACATTCGCCAGAGAGCGGGCTGCATTTCATAGCAAATACCGCAGCCAATGCATTTTTTCCGGTAATGTATGATCTTAGGCATCTGACTTTTCTACTATTTTATATAGTTTATCGCCCGGGGTTATCTTGCTGCCGAATGGAAATGTAATCTTATCGCCTTTTACGGCAACCGCTGCCTGAACCCCA
>CAYHTC010000240.1:0-4028 GCA_964359445.1 uncultured Sediminibacterium sp.
AGAGGCCTATGGCCCCAACTTTTACAGGGTATGTTTTCAATATGTTCCTTCCAAGAATGACGCTCCCGCCAGTTTAAGTTTTCACTTAACGGCTGCAGAGAAAAGAGACATTGCGCTGGCTTTGGATAACCCGGCGAATAAGGAACAGTTTGAGAAATTGAAGCAGATTATGCGATAGCTTAGTTGTGCTGCGGTTGTATTAATTCAAAACAATCTTTCAAAATTTCTATAGTAAATTCTTCCGCTGTTTCTCTTGGCTCTCCATCAATATGCAATGGCGCGTATTTCAAATTCCTGATGATAAGTGACGCGGTTTGGAAATAGATAATGTTTTTCTGGCTCATTGATTCTACCAGCTCCTGTATCTTATTATTACTGCGGATATGCTTAAGCATTACAAACGGCAGCTTAGCCTTGTTCATTTTTTGAACAATTACAATATCCAGTAAGCCGTCATGTAAATTAGCCTGCGGGGCAATAGTAAAATTATTTCCAAACTGGTTACTGTTGGCAATGCTGATAAAAAATGCATCTGTGAAAAAAGAAAAGCCATCTATGATAACCTCAAACTGATAAGGATGCGCCTTAAAAAAATTGAGAATGCTTTGCTGTGTATAGGTAACTAAACCCCTGGAAGCCTTGGTGGCAAAATCGTGCGCCACCTGTGCGTCAAATCCTATTCCACTGAGCGTACAGGCATATTGGTTATTAATCAGGAAAGCATCTACTTTTTGTGTTTTACCTGTAAAGATTAATGCCAGGGCCTGTTGTGGCCTGGTAGGTATGCCGGCCGTTCTTGCCAGCCCGTTACCCGAACCAACAGGTATAATCCCGATACGTATGGAAATACCACGTAATACACTGGTAACCTGGTTTACAGTACCATCACCACCTGTAACAACTACATCTGTAATACCTTCCTTCAGGATCTTATCTTTCAGCAGATCATAGTCGCCATCAGCATTGGTACTCAGAATTTCGAAAGGAATTCCCTGCGCAGTTGTTTCCCTTTCTATTAGTTTTCTAAGACCTTCTTTTTTTGAAGTACCTGAAATAGGGTTTATGAGATAAATTATTTTTCTGTCACTCATCACTTAATAATCCTGTTTTATTGTAAGAAATAAATCCCTCTGAAATTCAATCTGTCATAGATCCCAAATTATATAAATATCCGCGATCACCATTTAATCAAAGCGCTGGCCCAGGTATAGCCGCTGCCAAATGCTGCCAGACAAACCAGGTCTCCATTCTTAATCTTTCCCTTTTCCCACACTTCACACAAAGCTATAGGAACGGATGCAGCGGTAGTGTTACCATATTGTTGAATATTATTGTAAACCTGGTCATCGCTTAGTTTTAACTTATGTTGCACAAACTGGCTAATGCGCAGGTTGGCCTGGTGGGGGATGAGCATATTGATATCGGAAGTCTGGTAACCGTTTGCCTGCAAGGCTTCCATGATTACTTCCGGAAATTTTATGATGGCTTTTTTAAATACCGATTGCCCATCCATATAAGGAAAATTCTGAGCGTTATCAATCATGGCATGACTCATAAACATATTTGCAATGGGGGCATCATCAAAATCGGCATAATTCTGTGTACCCCAATGATTGGCGTGGGTACCGGGATTATACATGGCCAGTATTTCAGCCGACTCGCCATCGCTGTGTAAATGCGTACTTAATATACCCCGGCCGTCTTCTTCTGTAGGCTGCAATACCACGGCGCCGGAGCCATCACCAAAGATGACAGAAATATTTCTGCCCCTTGTGGTTAAATCCAGTCCGAAAGAATGTTTCTCACTACCCACCACTAAAATATTTTTATACATTCCTGTTTTGATAAACTGATCGGCCACACTTAATGCATATAAAAAACCACTACATTGGTTACGAACATCCAGTGCACCTATTTCTTTCATTTTCAGGGCACGTTGTAATAATACTCCGCAACCCGGAAAATAATAATCGGGTGACAGGGTGGCAAAGACTATAAAATCGATATCCTGCGCGGTGGTTCCGGCTCTTTCTATGGCAATTTTGGCTGCCTCAACAGCCATGGTGGTAGTGGTTTCTTCTGTCCGGTGCGCGTAATGGCGTTCTTTGATGCCGGTACGTTCCTGAATCCACTCATCATTGGTGTCCATGTACTGGGTAAGGTCCTGATTGGTTACTACGTTTTTTGGCACGTACATACCCATACCGGCTATTTTACTGCGGGGCATAGACAATCGTTTTAGTTTGAGATGAGTGAAGGTAAAGAAGTTTGTTGTTTATTGCCGGTAGTTTATGGGGAAAGAAAAATATCCTAAAACGATAAACCACAAACAACAAACAGTCCCTATTACTGTTGTACAGTTGGGATATGTAGCGTTTCTTTCATAAATAGCCCTGCTTCTCTTTCAACCGTTATGATGTCTTTTGATTGAATAGGCGATCCAAGTACATGGTTGCCCGCTTCCGGGATGGGTACCATTTTTTTCTGGTTCTGCGGTGTACCCAGATTCGCCATCATCGTTTTCATGGCCGATACTTTTACTACCGGGTCCTGGTGTAACTCATCTTTATAATAATACAAAACGAGCACAGGTTGTTTTACCCTGGCAAAATTATCGCTGGTCATAGTGGTTTCCAGTAGCTCCTCTAACTGTATAGTTGCTTCCAAACGATATTGATGGTTCCAGTATTGATTATATTCAGGCGTATTCGGGCCTGCTGTATTAAGTTTAGATCCTTTAACCAGCCTGGCAATTTGTAACCCCCATGGATTATTCACCAGCCAGGCATTGGGGTCGTTGATGGCAATATTGGGTGAAAGTAAAACGAGCCCTGCTACTTCCGGATACGCTGCAGCCAGTTGAAGAGCCAGTGTGCCACCGGTTGATGTACCCATCAGAATTACTTTATCACCCAATTGTTTTCCAATAGCATAAGCCTGTTTGGCTGATTCCCAAAGATTCTCAGCCGTCATATTTATGAGCGCATCTGCGGTATCAATACCATGTTGCGAAAGCCGGGACAGGTATAGGTTACATCCAAATTGTCTGGCAAGATTGTGGTGAACGGGATTACCTTCTTCCTGACTGGCACTAAAACCATGCAGGTAAACGATAGCATAAGCTGTTTTTTGTTTTAAGGAATCATTGGCCCAAATAATCCTTGCTTCATTATCGGGCTTGATGGTATAATGGGATTCCTGTTCCTTAATATAATTTTCTAAAGTAGTGGCCGTTGCCGGAATAGTTGGAAGGGTAGTATTGTAAACAGGTGTTGTTGGATTTGGCCCAAGAAGATATATGATCAGTAATATCCCTAAAACAGCAAAAAATCTTTTTATAAAATACATAGCCATTGATTTATTTAAAACTAACTTTTTTTTCATATATCCAGGTTGTCATGAGTGCTTATTGGATAAATGGATGATTTAATGGTAAGTAATCATTTAAGAAGCAGATTATCAGTCAGTTATATCATTTTCCTGTTAAGTTCAGCTTCTCCCCTTGCCCTCCGGCTGTAAAGACCTACCTTTGCAGCCTTAAAATTTTACATGGAAATAAGAAATATTGCCATTATTGCACACGTTGACCATGGCAAAACAACATTGGTAGACAGGATCTTGCAGACTACCAAAGTATTCAGGGATAACCAGGATGCCGGTGAATTGATTATGGATAGTAACGACCTGGAAAAGGAAAGAGGGATTACCATCTTCAGTAAAAATGCCGCGGTAATTTACAAAGACTATAAGATAAATGTGATTGATACACCGGGCCACAGTGATTTTGGCGGTGAAGTGGAACGCGTTTTGAAAATGGCCGATGGGGTTATTCTGCTTGTGGATGCTTTTGAAGGTCCTATGCCACAAACCCGTTTTGTACTGCAGAAAGCCTTACATCTTAACCTGCACCCGATTGTGGTAATTAATAAAGTAGATAAACCTAACTGCCGTCCGGATGAAGTACATGATGCAGTATTTGAACTCTTCTTTAACCTGGATGCTACTGAAGAGCAACTGAACTTCCCTAC
>CAYHTC010000241.1:0-3990 GCA_964359445.1 uncultured Sediminibacterium sp.
CTATGTTGCGCACTTTTATGGTATCATATTTACACTGTTCGCCATGTTTTATTCTATTCTGGGGGGCATGCGCAGTATTGTACTTGGCGACCTGATCAAGTATATCATAATGATTATTGCCTGTATCGCTGTTGCTATCATCGCTTCACAACATCTGCACGGGCAAACACTGGTAGTTCCTGATGGATGGTTCAATCCTTTTTTTAACTGGAATTTAGATCTTGACTGGAGCAGGCTCATTCCTGCAGCGGATAAAAAAATTACCGAGGATGGATTTGGCCTTTTTGGCTTCTTCTTTATGATGATGTTGTTCAAAGGCATATTCGCAAGTCTCGCCGGCCCGGCGCCCAACTATGATATGCAAAAAATACTATCAACCCGCTCACCCAAAGAAGCCTCTAAAATGAGTGGGTTTGTATCTATCGTTTTATTACCCGTCAGGTACTCAATGATTATTGGGCTTACTGTATTAGGACTGTTATATTATCAGCAACTTGATCTTGGCTCACCTGATAGAGTGGACTTTGAAAAAGTATTACCATCTGTTATCAATGATTATATACCCGCGGGTATTTTGGGGTTGGTATTAACAGGGTTACTGGGTGCATTCATGGGTACTTTTTCGGGTACTTTAAATGCTGCCCAGGCTTATATAGTGAATGATATTTATATCAAGTATGTTAATCCGGCGGCGTCCACTAAAAAAATTATTTCAGTAAATTACCTGGTGGGTATTGTGGTAGTGATTATCGGAATTATACTGGGTTTTTTCGCAAAGAATGTAAATACTGTTTTGCAATGGATCGTTGGCGCCCTGTATGGCGGATACATAGCATCCAATATGCTGAAATGGTATTGGTGGCGTTTTAATGCAAACGGTTTTTTCTGGGGTATGATGAGTGGAATTATCGCAGCGCTTATTTTCCCTTATATATTTGACGGACTTCCCTTATATAACTGGCCCTTGCTTTTTATCATATCTCTGGCCGGTTGTCTGGCAGGAACCTATACAGCTCCTCCTACGGATGAAACGGTACTTAAACAATTTTATATTACCGTAAACCCCTGGGGATTTTGGAAACCCATCCAGCAAAAAGTATTGGCAGAAAACCCTTCATTCATTCCCAATCAAAGAGTTGGGTTGGACATGTTCAATGTTGTATTGGGTATCATAGCGCAATTATGTTTAACCATACTCCCAATGTATCTCGTGCTTTGGATGAAGTTACCCCTGCTGATCACGTTGATCATACTGCTTGTTATCATTTTCATTCTCAAAAAAACATGGTGGAATAAATTAGAGAACTAAGTTCTTATTATATAAATTCATTCGAATGAATAATCAATTCATACAAGGATGGGAACCGTTAAAAACTGACTCAAAGGTATTTCATTTAAGAAGTTTATGCCCGGTGATCTCAGCGCCATAAAAAAGAACCCTTTTGGCAGGTAAAGTATTGCTCGTAACCAGGATAGCTTTTCCTACAAAACCAACAATTGATTTCCTGGTATCAAACATAACCCTGATAAAACTTTCACCCCCGGGCGGAATGGCCCCGGTTTTTGTAGTGGCGATCGTACAACTGCACCCTGTTTCTACTTTTTGAATGATAAGGGGAACCTTTCCCGTGTTTTTAAACCGGAACCTGATTACAACCGTATCGCCCATGTTAATTTTTCCAAGATTCAGCGCGGTATCCATCCAGGTAACAGATGATGCCGGTTCCCTTCGGGCCTTCCCGGCTAAAATGGCTTTGTCGCCGGATGCCCGGTTGCATCCTGTAGCAACGGTCAGAAGTATAATATATATATAATTAAGTTTCATTTGATCACAAAACAGGTAATTAAAGCGGCAAGCTACAAAATTTCATTAAATACGCTGAAATGCTTGTCTGTATTGACTATTAGTAGTATGCCCATTTAATAAAAGTAAACTATGTGTATTTGTTACATATTATAAATGGTAAAATCATACAATAAAATGTTAAAAAATAATAGCCCTGCTTTAACAAAGCGTTATATATTTAGCACCTGATTGCTATATCCTTTAACTCACAACCCAAATTGCTATGCCAACAAAAATTAACTTGCTTGTTAGGAGCTACCTCCTTGCGCTGTTTCTCGTGTTTTTTAGTTTCAATGTTTTCGCCCAAAAAGCCATCACTGGTAAGGTAACCAATAAAGCAAACGGTCTGCCGATTGTTGGTGCTACTATTCAGGTGAAAGGTACAACCACTGTTTCCCTTACCAATAATGAGGGTATTTTCAGTGTTAATGCAGGGCCTAAAGCCGTGTTAACAGTTTCTGTAGTTGGTTTTGAGTCTGTAGAACAGGCTGTTGCAGGAAAAAGTGAATTCATTTTTGCTCTTACCGAAACAACCAGCCAGTTGAACGAGATTCTCGTTACCGGTTACTCATCCCAGCGTAAAAAGGATATCACAGGATCTGTTTCTGTGGTAAATGTAAAGGACCTGAAAGCGGTACCGGCAGGTAGCCCGGCACAAATGTTGCAGGGTCGTGCTTCCGGTTTGAATGTAATTACCTCTGGTCAACCCGGTTCCGGTAGCAATATCCGTATCCGTGGTATCACATCGTTTGGTAATGTGGATCCCCTGGTGATCGTAGATGGTGTTCAGGGAAGCTTAACCAACCTGAACGTTTCTGATATCGAGTCAATTCAGGTATTGAAAGATGCCGGAGCTGCCTCTATATATGGTGTGCGTGGTTCTAACGGTGTAATCGTTGTTACTACCAAAAAGGGTAAATCCGGCCGTGCATCTGTTACCTATGATGCATACATCGGTACACAAAAACCTGCTTCCGGTAATCCATTCAACCTGTTAAATACACAGGGAATGGCAGACCTTACCTGGTTAGCCCTCAAAAATTCAGGACAGCCAACCACACATGCCCAATATGGAAGTGGCGCTTCTCCTGTGATTCCCGATTATATCATTAATGGCCCCAATTCCGGTGTTTCAGGAGCTATTTCCGCGGCTGATCTGGCCAAATACAACATTACTGATTTCAGTAAAGGCATTTATCGGATTACTGCCGCCAATAAAACCGGTACCGATTGGTTTCATGAGATATTCCGGCCGGCGGCTATCCAAAGCCATACCATTACAGCCAGTGGCGGTAATGATAAGAATACCTATTTGTTCTCTATGAACTATTTCAACCAGCAGGGTACTTTGATGGGTACTTACCTGAAAAGATATTCAGCGCGTATCAATACCACTTTCAATATCAAGAATAATATCCGTGTAGGAGAGAACCTGTATATTTATAACAGAACTAACCCACAGATTCCTAACCAGAGTGAGGGTAATGCCATTTCAATGACCTACCGCGAACAACCCATTATTCCTGTGTTTGATATCAATGGCGGATTTGCAGGAACTGCGGCCAAAGGTCTGGGCAATGCCCAAAACCCCGTTGCTAACCAGATGAGGACTTTTGAAAACAAGGGTAACTCATGGAATATTGAGGGTAATATCTTTGCCGAAGTGGACTTCCTGAAACACATTACAGCCAGAACGGCTTTTGGTGGTACCATGGGTAATTTCTACTACTATAATTATGGATTCCGTACTTATGAGAATGCAGAAAACCCCGCATCCAATTCATTCAGTGAAAATGCCGGATATGACAGGCAGTGGACCTGGACAAACACCATCAAATACAGTAATGTATTTGCAGGTAAGCATGCTGTGACCGCTTTAGCAGGTGTGGAAGCGCTTGAAGCTTACGGGCGTGGAGTAGGTGGCAGTACTTTAGGGTATTTTACTGATAATCCCAATTTCAGAACCTTAAGTACCGGTTCATCAGGGTTTACCAATTACAGCTATGCCTACCAGAATTCATTGTATTCCCTGTTTGGCAAAGTTGATTATGCTTTCAATGATAAATACCTGTTCAGCGCAACAGTTCGCCGTGATGGTTCATCCCGTTTTGGCGCCGATAAGCGCTATGGTATCTTCCCTTCAT
>CAYHTC010000242.1:0-3959 GCA_964359445.1 uncultured Sediminibacterium sp.
CATACGACCTTTCAGGTTGGCAGGTGTTTTACGGGGTAAGTCCTGAGATATGATAAGCAATCCTGCAGCACCATTCTTACGGGCGGCATTTATTTTTGCGGCATAGGGGCCACCAAAGCCACCAGATGCGGGTATGACAGCTCCGCCATCTAATACCACCACTAGTTTTCCCTTTACCTCTAAACCGGCATAGTCATTTATGTTATTGGCAGAGTCTGCCAAACCATAACCGGCAAATACAATATTTTGAAAAGTCCAGTTGCCATTCACAACCGTTTGCATGTTAAAACTGAAATCCTTATCCCACTCAAATGCTTTTCCGTTTACACTTAATTTTTTTTCGATGAGTATATCCTGGTAAACCGGAAACAGTTGCTGGTAGCTATTTCCGTTGCCCGGCTTTAATCCAATGCTCCTGAATTGGGCTTCCAGATAGGCGGCTGCTTTTTTCTGTCCGGGAGAAGCCGTTTCGCGTCCCTCCATACCGGCGCTGGCAATAATGGTCAGCTTTTCCTGTAAAGCCTGTTGGGTAATGAGTGCGGCAAATTTTTGGGCGTCTTCTGTTTTCTGTGCCAATGCAATTGTAGTGGCAAATGGCAGGCAGAGCAATAATAATTTTTTCATCTGTTGCAAGGCTTGATTTAGGAGCAGGTAATTTTATGTACGCGTGTGGCATGTCTGCCGCCTTCAAAAGCGGTGGTCATGAATAATTCGAGCATTTGTTCTGCCAATGCAAGGGATACAAAACGGGCGGGGATGCAGATGATATTCGCATCATTGTGTTTACGAACCAGCAATGCCACATCGTTCTGCCAGCATAAACCGGCCCGGATATTCTGGTGTTTATTGGCGGTGATGGCCACTCCATTGGCGCTTCCGCAAAGCAGTATGCCAAAAGCCGTTTCTCCATTCTCTACACTTGAAGCAGCAGGATGGGCAAAATCAGGATAATCCACTGAATCCGCGGAATAGGTACCAAAGTCTTTTACCTGGTAACCCTTGTCAGACAACCATTTTACCAAAGCGTTTTTATAATCAAGACCTGCATGGTCGCAACCAATGGCAATGGGTTTGGAAGGGTCGAAAACATAACTCATTTTGTAATAAAATTGGTTACCAAGTTAATTGATAAAGTTCAGACTCCTAACTTCCAACTCCTAACTTATTTTCAACTCCACTCCTCCTCTTCTTTCTTCCTTGCTTTAAACACTCTAACCGATACAATAATACTTAGTTCGTATAATAAAAATAAGGGAATGAATACAATCATCTGGCTCATCCAGTCGGGACTGGGTGTGATAAAGGCCGAAACAATCAGGATTGCTATTACGGCATACTTGCGTGTTTTGCGCAGGAAGGCGGGTGTGATAAGACCGATCTTGGTAAGAATGAATGCGAGTACAGGTAATTCAAATGCCAGGCCACAACCAAGAATGATATTGGTTAGATTATCTAAATAGTCGGAAAAAGTAGGTTTAGTAACAATCATACCTTCTGTACCCAACTGGAAGCCGGCAAGAAAGTTGAAGGTAAATGGCCCGAGTAAAAAATACCCAAAAGCGGCGCCGGTAAAGAAAAACAGCGAAACCCAAAAAATGATGAAACGGGTATTGCTCGCCTCTTTTTCCTTTAATGCCGGGGCAACAAAACGCCAGAATTCCCAGAAAATAAAAGGGAATGCAGCAATAATACCTCCAACGAAAGCCATGGTAATACTGCTGAGGAATTGTCCGCCAAAGGTAGTACTCTGCATAGTTACTGATACAGGAGGCATACAGAGCGTATTGCCCAGATGGGCCCAATGGCTAAATTGACATAAAAGGCGGTAACTGATGAAATCCTTATTGATCGGGCCTACAACAATATTATCAAAAATCCAGTCGCGGTATACAAAAATCACAACGGCCATAATAAGAATAGCCAAAACAGAGCGGATAATATGAACCCTAAGTTCTTCCAGATGATCTATGAATGTCATCTCAGATTTTCCCGAACCATTGTTTCTGTTGAATAGTGCCATTTCTTGTAAGACTGTTATGAGCGGCCAAAGTTACGGGTATGAAGCACATAAAATACACCCTTATATGGATTTGATAACCCTGTTTAACGCAGTATCTTCATTTTCACCATTTCAATTCTCGTATCAGTAACATTGAGAATATCGAAGCGGTAGTCACCAATAATGATGGTTTCTTTCAGTTTGGGAATGGTTTGATGTTCGGTAATGATATAACCGCTCAATGTTTCTGATTCGGAAGCCGGGAAATCCATTTCATATTTTTCATTCAGGTAATCCAGTTCCATTCGCCCGCTTAAAATGTATTCGTCTTCTGACAGTTGTTTTTCAACAAATTCTTCCACATCATATTCATCGTGTATCTCTCCAAATATTTCTTCCAGTACATCTTCCATGGTTACAATGCCCGCAGTGCCACCAAACTCATCCACCACCCAGGCAATGCTTTTTCTGTCTTTGGTAAATTTAGCAATCAGGTCTGTGGCGCTCATACTTTCCGGAACGGCCATAATGGGGTGCAGCACTGCTTTGATGGTATCCGGTTTTTTAAACAGGTCTATCTGGTGGATATATCCCAGTACGGTATCAATATTATCATTATACACCACCAATTTACTAAGCTGGGTTGTGATAAAACGCTGCTTGGCTTCTTCTATCGGGGTATTGATATCAAGCCCTTCAATCTCTGTTCTCGGAACCAGGCATTGCCTGATTTTTACCATGGGCAGGCTCAGCGCATTCTCGAAGAGTTCTGTATTCAATTCCTGGCTGTCTTCATCCTGTTCTTTGGTTTGCTGAAAAAAATGTTCCAGATCAACTTTTGTAAAAGCATCATTCCTGTCGTTCACACGAACATTAAAAATATAGGTCAATATCCATTGAGAAATTTTTACAAAAAAACTGGTTAATGGCAGAAACAGGGTATGAAAAAATTGCGCGACGGGTGCAAAGAAAGTCAGCAGGGTATCATTTCTGGCTCTGAAAATGGCTTTGGGCAGGAACCCGCCGATAATGAGTACTACCGCAGAAGAAAGAAAAGTATCAAACCCGAGTTTGAGGTATTCATTCTGAAAATGCAGTGGGTTCCATAAAGTCTCTTTCAGAAGCTGATGAAACAATAATCCATATAGCACTAAAAAAATATTCAGTCCTATCAGGCAGGTACCGATAAAACGTGCCGGATGCTCCATAAAGTTCGAAAGAATAATCCCGCTTTTTCTTCCCTGCTTTTTTTTGAGTTCAATGGATAGTCGGTTGGCAGATACAAAAGCAATCTCATAACCGGTAAAAAAACCGATTAAAGTCAAGGTGGCAACTATCCCGATGATAGTGTAGTATATCTGTGCCATATATGGAAAATAACGTAATGATTTTAATTAGCGAAGCTAAAGGATAATCGTGAAACGTGAGACGTCAGTCGTGAGAAGTCAAAAGTCAAAAGTCAAAAAAAGTGGGGATCCACCACAAAAAGCAACTACCTTACTCAGGTCTGACGTCTCACGTTTCACGAACCACCAGTTGCCCGTCTTCCCCCTGTATTATTTTACGCCAGATCCAGCACCGGTTTATTCTGTAGAATATTTTCTATTTTTTCTATCACCTCGTCTGAAAGAAGCGCAAGGGCCGGTAATGCTTTCAGATTTTCTAGTAGTTGTTCTTTTTTGGTGGCACCCAGGATAGCCGTGGTTACATTTGGGTTGTTGATGGTCCAGGCAATGGAAAGTGCAGCCAGCGATACACCCAGTTCATCAGATAGCGCCGTTAATTTTTTTACTTTTTCTAATTTGGCATCCTGTATCCAGCGGTCTTTCAGCCAGTCAAAACCTTCTATCGCCAAACGGGATCCTTCGGGTATGCCATTATTGTATTTGCCGGTTAAGAATCCGGCAGCCAATGGGCTCCAGATGGTAGTTCCCATGCCTGCATTTTTGAAAACAGGTAA
>CAYHTC010000243.1:0-3916 GCA_964359445.1 uncultured Sediminibacterium sp.
CTATATCAAATAAAATGCCCGTGCAATGAACCTGAAATTACGCCTTGCACTCCTGTTTACCCTTTTTGTGGCGTCTTTACTTGTCTTATCGTCCTTAACCACCTATTTTATCTACTATAACTACAGAGAGTCGGATTTTTTTGAAACGTTAAAAAATGAAGCGATAGAGTACCACAACTTATCCCTGCTGCTAAAGAGCCCTGCCAGTGGTACTTCAGATAAATATATCAATTCACTCCACAGCAATACTGTGTATGATGAACGAATTATTATCCTGGATTCCGGTGGTAAGCTAGTAGAAAAAATACCGGATACATTACATTTTTCCATCAGTCAAAACATCATTGATGAGATAAGAAGCAGAAAAAAATATTACTGGTTTTCTGATAAAAATTATCAGAATGTTGGTTTGGTTTTAAATGAATCAAAACAGATACTGGTGGCTGTTGGATTTGATAAATCCGGGTTTCAAAAACTGGACAATCTGAAATGGATTCTTTTCCTGGTATCGGTTGGAGGATTATTGATTACCGGTTTTTTTTCCCTCTTTTTTATAAGGCAGGTATTTATGCCTTTAACAAAAATGAGTATGCAAATCAGTAAAACAACTTTTCAGAATCTTGCTCAGAGAATAGATGTAACAGACGCCAAAGATGAGGTAAATGATATTGCCAGAAACTTCAATAGTGTGCTTGAACGTTTGAATGTGGCATTTGAATTTCAAAAAAGCTTTGTGTATCATGCTTCTCATGAATTGAGAACACCATTGACAACTATGTTGTCGCAAACAGAATCCGCCCTGGAAAGGGATCTGTCGGGGGCCGAGTATAAAAAAATATTAGCCTCCTTAAAAGAAGATCAGCAGGAGATGATTGAACTTACCAACTCCTTATTACTGATCTCTCAGTTTGACCAGATGGAAAAAACTCATGACTGGCCGCTCCTGCGCATTGATGAGGTATTGTATGAAACAATAAGTATTTCTAAAAGAATGTTACCCAGTCTGATGGTTAATATGTCTTTCGGCGCCCTGCCTGAGAGTGATGATGATTTTATCATCAGAGGAAATGAAGCCTTATTGAAATCTGTTTTTATTAACCTGCTAAAAAATGCCAATCTGTATTCAATAGACCAAAAAGTGGAGATCACACTGGAATCTGATGGTCAAACCATCCTCGTTCATTTTGATAATAAGGGTATGCAATTGCCGGCTGATGAAAAGGAAAATATTCTGACACCCTTTTTCAGAGGTGGTAACGCCTTAAAGACAAAGGGATATGGGTTAGGGCTGTCGATTGTGTACCGGTTTATTACGATCCATAAGGGTACCGTCACTTATACGCCTGTTTCGAATGATATCAACCGGTTCACCATCACCTTAAATAAAGCAACCGGGGCTGTTACCCCTCATACATAAAAAAGCCAGCCCGTTTAAGGGATGGCTCTCAAAATATATTAAGTACAATAAACTCAGGCTACTGCCTTTGCTTGCTTAGCTAATTTGCTTTTCAGGTTAGCAGCTTTGTTTTTATGAATGATGCCGCGTTTTGCCAGCTTATCAATCATAGAAGCCACTTCTGGTAATTGTTCATCGTATACCTTTTTATCAGTATTTGCTTTTAACTCACGTATCGCGTTACGGGTAGTTTTACCATAATAACGGTTACGCTCACGACGTTTTGTCGCTTGTCTCACATCTTTCTTTGTAGCTGAATGGTTTGCCATGTTCTGTTTTTTTCAGGACGGCAAAGGTAGGGGCTTAGACTGAAAGATGGAAATTTATATTGATTTTTCACCCTTTTTTGGGTAATTTAATGCCTTTTAAGCCCGATATTTGTTGACCATTTGACCTCCAAGCAGCATAATCATACCCAATGAAGGACTTTTCGTATATCACCAGTTCACATCCGGCTTATTTAGAAGGCTTATATAATGATTTTGTTAAAGATCCGGCCAGTGTGGATCCTGATCTGAAGAAGTTTTTTGAGGGGTTTGATTTCGCTGTTACTACCGGGTTGGAAAGTACCGGTGTTGCCAATCCCGCT
Organism: uncultured Sediminibacterium sp.; assembly: GCA_964359445.1. Lineage (GTDB taxonomy): Bacteria > Bacteroidota > Bacteroidia > Chitinophagales > Chitinophagaceae > Sediminibacterium. The sequence goes on from CAYHTC010000243.1 coordinate 2,046, forward strand.
TCACCATCAACAACAGACTGGATGAAGGAGATCAGGGTATACCGCCTGATTTTGGGATACCGGAATAAAGGGCATCTGCTGGCTAAAACCAATCCTATCCGCGCGCGGAAAGACAGGAGCGCCAATCTGCACCTCGCATTTTTCGGTTTATCGGAAGCGGATATGGATGAAACATACCAGGCAGGTAACCTGGTAGGGCTGGGCGCCGCCACGCTGCGGAAAATACTGGCACACCTGGAAAATATCTATGCTAATCATGTAGGTATCGAATTTAAATATATTAGTGACCAGGCAAAAGTAAACTGGCTTACCAATGAGATGGAAAAGGGCTTTTCAGCGCCTGTTGGATTGCAACAAAAAAAGCGAATCCTGGAAAAACTGAACCAGGGTGTTATGTTTGAGAAATTCCTTCACACCAAATACATTGGTCAGAAAAGGTTTTCATTGGAAGGAGGGGAAACCACTATTGCCGCTTTGGATGCCATCATTAATGTAGCCGCCAATAATGAAGTTAGTGAAGTGGTGATTGGCATGGCACATCGCGGGAGGTTGAATGTATTAGCCAATATTATGGGCAAAACCTATGAGCAGATATTCAGTGAATTTGAAGGAACATCTACCCCGGATCAGACCATGGGCAGCGGAGATGTGAAATACCATATGGGCTATGGCAGTGAGGTACTTACCGCGGATAATAAGATCATACACCTGAAATTGATGCCCAACCCTTCACATCTTGAAGCAGTGGACCCGGTAGTAGTAGGTTTTTCCAGGGCAAAAGCGGATGTGATGTATGAGAGCGAATTTGACAGAATATTGCCCATACTGGTACATGGCGACGCTTCTGTTGCGGGTCAGGGTATTGTATATGAGGTATTACAAATGAGTTATCTCCGCGGATATTATACCGGAGGCACTATTCATTTTGTGATCAATAATCAGATAGGATTTACCACAGATTTTGATGATGCCAGGAGTTCAGATTACTGTACCTCTTTAGCGGCCATGGTTCAGGCACCTGTATTGCATGTGAATGGGGATGATGCAGAATCAGTGGTGAAATGCGCAGAGATAGCCACCCGTTACAGGCAGGAATTCAATGGTGATATTTTTATTGATATGGTCTGTTACCGAAAGCATGGCCATAATGAAGGGGATGATCCTAAATATACACAGCCGCAATTATATGCTTTAATTGATAAGCACCAGAATCCCAGGGAAATCTATACCCATTTTCTGATTGAAAACGGAGAAGCCGATGCACAGCAACTGGCACGTGATATGGAAAAAAAATTCTGGGCCGACCTGCAGGAACGGTTGGATGAAATTAAACAGAACCCTTTACCTTATCATTACCAGCAACCGGAACTGGCCTGGAAAAGTTTGCGAAAGGCAACACCGGAAGATTTTGATAGTTCACCATCTACTGCGATAAGTGAAGAAGAGATAATCCGCCTTTTCAATAGCCTGATGCAGTGGCCCGCAGATTTCAAGCCATTGAAAAAAGTAGAGAAACTATTGCAGGATAAAATAAAATTATTAGCGGCTGAGCAGAAAATAGATTGGGCTACCGGAGAATTATTAGCCTATGGTTCACTGCTCGTGCAGGGCAATATTGTTCGGATGAGCGGCCAGGATGTTCAGCGGGGCACTTTCAGTCATCGCCATGCCATTTTGAGGGATGAGCATACCAATAAAGGCTATAACCGCCTAAACCATTTCCAGGAAAAACAGGAAAAGCTCCGTATCTATAATTCTTTGTTAAGTGAGTATGGTGTGTTGGGTTTTGAATATGGCTATGCCATGGCTAACCCAAATGCTTTGGTGATTTGGGAAGCACAGTTCGGTGATTTTTCCAATGGTGCACAAAC
>CAYHTC010000244.1:0-2616 GCA_964359445.1 uncultured Sediminibacterium sp.
TACCTCGCCTTTCGCGGTGGGCACTACGGTAACTACCACCAATCCACCCACTGATAAAACATATTATGTAGCCAAAGAGGCCCGGGCAAGTGTGGGGCCGGCAACAAAAATGGTCTATACTTCCGGTGGTTATAATGTTTACGGGGGCAACTATGTGAAATTCAATAATTCGGTTCCTGTAGTAATTGAAACCGCCCGTTTATATATTGGCTATCCCGGGCAGGTAAAAATTACTTTAGGAAATATTGTTAGTGAGGACCTGACGACCGGTGGTTACTCTTATATTCCACTGGCTACTACTGTTCTGGATGTGTATGCAACGAATCCCACCCCTAAACCGGGAGCGCAAAGCGGTAACCCTTCGGGCGATCTGGGTGCCATCTATTACCTGAACATACCCGTTAGTACAACAGGGGGTCATGTTTTGATACTGGAATGCTTAAGAAGCCAGGGCAGATCAGACAGCGCCACCATTTTCAGGAATAACAACATCACCGGCACCACCACTTATCCTACAGGTGTACCCAATATCTTTTCCATTACCGGCAATAGTGCGCATACAGGTACTGCACAGGAATCGCAGTACTACTATTTCTATTATGATATGAAAATTAATACAGGCGCCTGTGTCAGCGACAAGGTTTCTGTAGTGGCTACTACCAGTCCCATACCGGTAATTACACAACAGGGCGATTCGCTGGTAAGCAGTATCGCAACGGGCAATGCATGGTATGTTAATGATACGGCTATCGCGAATGCCACCGGTAAAAACTATAAACCTACCAAACAGGGAGGCACTTATAAAGTAGTGGTTACCGATGCATTTGGCTGCCAGCTAAGTTCCAACCAGCTTAACTTCGCGGTAACAGCCATTAATGATGTGCTGGTCAGGGAAATAAAGTTATCCGTTTCGCCTAACCCGAATAAAGGTGTATTTAATCTCTCATTTGAAGTAAGCTCCAAGGCCAACCTGTCAATAGAGATACTAAGCGCTTCGGGGCAACGGGTATATAACAGCAGTTATCCTAATTTCAACGGCAGGTTTTCCAAACAGCTAAGTGTAGCAGGACTGGGCGCTGAATTTTATATTTTAAAGATCACGCACAACAAAAAAACTTACCTGCAAAAACTGGTTATTCAGCGATGACTTTCCTCCTATTTCTTATTTCAGTATCTTGTAAAAAATTATTCCATGTTAGAACCCTGGCGTACCGGTAAAGTAATTAAAATAGAGAATGCTACTTCTTCCACCAGGCGTTTCTGGATACAGGTTCCGGAAATTGAGTCCTTTGATTTTGCACCTGGCCAGTTTGTAACACTGGATCTTCCGATACATGAACAGAAAAATAAAAGATGGCGTAGCTATTCCATCGCTTCGGCGCCTGATGGCACCAATGTATTTGAACTGGTGATCGTTTTACTGGAAGGCGGGCTGGGTACCACCTACCTGTTTAATAAAGTAACTGTTGGCACAGAAATTATTCTACGCGGACCGCAGGGTAAATTTACTTTACCACAACCTATCGAAGAAGACCTGTATCTTATTTGTACAGGTACCGGCATCGCCCCTTTCCACTCCATGGTTCATTTTATTCATACCCATAAAGTTCCGCACAAAGCCCTGCACCTGATTTTCGGTTGCCGTAAACTGGAAGACGGGCTGTATGTAGATGAATTAAAAGCGCTGGAAAAACTGGAACCCGGTTTCTTCTTTCACCCCTGCTATTCCAGGGAAACAGAAGTTCCGGATGGCGCCCGCAAAGGCTATGTACACCCGGTGTATGAAGCCTTAACCGGACAGGGGAAAGTACCCGCGAAATTCTTTTTATGCGGCTGGAAAAATATGGTTGACGAAGCCAAACAACGCATAATAGCCATGGGATATGATAAGAAAGCGATTCACCTTGAATTGTACGGGTAGACCATCTTTAATTTGAAAATTTGAGGATTTGAAAATGAATAAGCAAGTTTTGCCGCAGAAACGTCCTTTTCAAATGACGTCCTTTTCAAATTTTCAAATTGCTACATGATCTGCTCCAGCACCAGGTCCTTCACCTTACTCATTAACACTCTTTCCTGCACCATTGTGTCGCGGTAGCGGATGGTAACTGTCTGGTCATCTTTGGTTTGATGATCGATGGTGACACAGAATGGGGTGCCAATGGCATCCTGACGTCTGTAACGTTTACCGATAGCATCTTTCTCTTCATAGAAGCATTTAAAATAGGGCTTGCACTCATTCATCAGGTCGCGGGCTATTTCAGGCAAGCCATCTTTCTTTGTTAAGGGAAGAATGGCCAGTTTAACCGGCGCCAGTTTAGTGGGGATATGTAATACCACGCGGCTATCTGTTGACCCGTCTTCTTTCACTATTTTTTCTTCTTCATAGGCATTCGCCAGAATCAGTAAAAACATCCTGTCTAATCCGATAGAGGTTTCCACTACATAGGGTACATAGTTTTGATTGATCTCCGTATCGAAATACTGTAATTTCTTTTTACTGAATAACTGGTGTTGCGTAAGATCAAAGTCACTCCTGGAGTGAATACCTTCCACTTCTTTAAAACCAAAAGGAAATTCATATTCAATATCGCAGGCTTCTTTGGCATAGTGTGC
>CAYHTC010000244.1:2626-3908 GCA_964359445.1 uncultured Sediminibacterium sp.
TCACATGATCATGGTAACGGTATTTTTAAGGGGGGATGCCCAGGCCCAGGTGCCACTGCAGGCGGGCCTCTTTCCAGTATTGGTACCAGTCGCCTTCTGTGCCCGGACGAACAAAGAACTGCATTTCCATCTGTTCAAATTCGCGCATGCGGAAAATGAACTGACGGGCAACGATCTCATTGCGGAAAGCTTTACCGGTTTGTGCAATGCCGAAAGGGATTTTCATCCTGGCCGTTTTCTGCACATTCAAAAAATTCACGAAAATACCCTGGGCTGTTTCGGGGCGCAGGTAAATGGTATCCGAATCATCGGCCACAGAGCCCAGTTGGGTAGAGAACATAAGGTTAAACTGACGAATATCCGTCCAGTTAGCCGTACCGCTTACACTACAAACAATTTTCTGATCAATGATCAGTTGCTTCAATGCCGCGAAGTCTTCTGCTGCCAGTAAACTATCCATCATTGCCAATAAGGCATCTGCCGCTTTAGCGCCTTCCGTTCCCTTCTCTCTTAGTTCATCAGCCCTTGCTTCCAGCAAATGATCTACCCGGTATCTTTTTTTACTGTCGCGGTTATCAATCATCGGGTCACTGAAATTATCTACGTGCCCGCTTGCTTTCCAGGTAGTGGGATGCATGAAGATGGCCGCGTCGATACCAACGATATTCTCATGTAACTGCGTCATACTCTTCCACCAAAAATCGCGGATATTCTTTTTTAATTCGCTGCCATACGGGCCGTAATCATATACGGCGCCCAAACCGTCATAGATCTCACTACCCGGAAACACAAAGCCATATTCTTTGGCGTGCGAAATAATTGCCTGAAACTGATTGTCTTGTTGTATGCTCATAACGGCGGCAAAAATATGCTTTTAGATTCGGTCTGCGAAACACCGCCAATGCTTTTGAAACTATATTCAAAAAGGGGAAGGGAAGCTTGTTTTTCAGGCTTATACTATTTTTTCATTGTTTTTGTGCCGTTCCGCGTCTCTGCTGTTCTTTTTTAAGAAATTATTTTGCAGGGCGGTAGTCAAATCCACCCCGGTCTGATTAGCCAGGCAAATCAGCACCCACAATACATCGGCCATTTCATCGGCCATTTCTTTGCCTTTATCAGAATCTTTGAAGGATTGCTCGCCATAGGTACGAACCATAATCCTGCTTAATTCGCCCACTTCTTCCATAAGGATACCGAGGTTGGTGAGTTCATTAAAATAACGAACCCCTGTTGTTTGTATCCAGTTGTCTACCTGTTGTTGTGATTCCTCAATAGTCATAAC
>CAYHTC010000245.1:0-3894 GCA_964359445.1 uncultured Sediminibacterium sp.
CTCTGCCAAGCCGGTATAGTATGCCGGCTTTCTTAGTTATACCCGGCCCGATTGTCTACCCAATACATCTGCCATCTATCCCCCAATCAACTTCGCGATCCCGAATGCGCAACCCGCCGCAATGGCCCCGATAAAAGTCACTTTTATGGCTCCCTGTAATGGATCGGTTCCGGTTAGCCTGCTCTTGAAATAACCAAACACAAACAGGCAGAGTAAAGTAACCACGGCAGATATTTTAAGACCGTTTATTCCATCATCCACAAAGAAATAAGGACTCAACGGAATCAGTCCGCCCACAATATAAGCGGCGCCAATATTAAAGGCGCTCTTACCTGCCCTCTTAGGATCGGGTTTTTCTAAACCCAATTCATGCTTCATCATAAAATCGGCCCAGCGGTCTTTGTCTTTACTTAGTTCCGCTACCGCCTGGTTCTGTACCTCCGCACTTAATCCCAGCCCCTCAAAAAACACCCTCACTTCTTCTTTCTCAACTTCAGGCAGTCTTTCAATTTCATCATACTCTCTTCTCAGTTCACTGGCATAATGATCCTGCTCTGTTTTGCCGGCCAGGTATCCTCCCAATCCCATCGCAATAGATCCCGCGGCAATTTCGGCAATGCCGGCAATCACAATCAAATGCACATCCTTCACCGCCCCACTCAACCCCGCCGCCAGGGCAAAAGGAACCGTAAGCCCATCGGCCATCCCAATCACAATATCTGAAATGGCCTGAGAACTGGTTACATGTTCTTCTGTATGATGATGATGCGGATGATCGTGATGCAGATGGGTGTCCATTTTACAAAGTTAGTTTTGTACACTGAAATTAAGGGATTTGCGAGTAAAAGTTAGCAGTCTGGAGTCTGACTCCTAACTCCAGACTCCTAACTCCTATCTCCTTTGTTAACACTCACGTAACCTTACCGTAACAATTTGGTAACATTCCAAAGGCAACTTTGCATCAATAAAATTATTGAACTGTGAAGAAAATTGTTTCATTGTTTGTCCTGGTACTGATTACCCTTTCGGTTTTTGCTCAAAAAGCGAAAGTGGCCGGCAAGGTTTCTAATACCAGGAATGAAGGATTGGCCGGTGTTACCATCAAAATTTCAGGCGGATTATCCGGAATGATCAAGACAGATGTAGATGGCCATTTTTCTTTTAACGCCGAATCCGGCAAAAAATACAGTATCACCCTTTCTTATATAGGCTATCAAAATAAAACCATTGATGATATACAGATCAGCAATGAAAAAGAAGAAGAGAGCCTGAATGTGATTCTCGAAGAAAGCGGTAAATTATTAGAGGGTGTTACGGTAAAATCTTCTGCCAGGGGGTCTGCCAGGGGCGAAACCATCAATGCATTGATCGCCTATCAAAAAAACACCTCAGCCGTTGCACAGGTTATCTCCGGCGAAGCCATCAAAAGATCTCCCGATAAAAATACCAGTGAAGCATTGAAAAGGGTACCCGGTACTTCTGTACAGGAAGGTAAATACCTGGTGGTTCGCGGGCTGGCCGACCGTTATAACCAGGCCATGCTGAATGGCGTTTTATTAAGCAGTACCGAACCCGACAGAAAAACTTTCTCTTTCGATGTGTTCCCTGCTCCCATGATCGATAATATCATCATCAATAAAGCATTTGTTCCTGAACTGCCGGGTGAGTGGGCAGGTGGATTGATCCAGGTTAATACCAAAGACATTCCTTCCAGTAATTTTATGAGTATTCAACTGGGTACAGGGTTTAATACACAAACCGCGGGCAATGATTTTTATACCTATGAGGGTGGCAAATTAGATTGGTTGGGATTTGATGACGGCAAAAGAGGCTTACCCGCCGGTATGCCTACCAGGTCTGTATTTAACAACCTTAACCAGACACAGAAAATTGTGTACGGAAAACAATTTACCAATATCTGGTCCGCCACAAAGAACAGTTCCAATGTACTGCCTGTAACGAATAAGTCATTCCAGTTAAGCGGTGGCTTTAATACAAAACTGGGCGCTAATAATAAAGTCGGTGTTGTATTGGCGCTTACCTATAACCAGAGTTTCAAGAGAACGAATTTCGATAATGGCCTTTATTCCATCACGGGTGGTGTGGCCAGTTTGAATTTCGATTATCACAATGATAAATATAGCCAGGATGTATTGTGGGGCGCACTGGGTAATGTTACCCTGCAGTTGGGAAACAATAACAAGCTATCCTGGAAAACCATACTCAACATCAATTCTACCGATTATACAACCAAACGTACCGGTAAGGATTTTGAGAACGATCCCATCAATGGTGAAAATATCCGCGCTACCGAGTTAGCGCTGAAAGCCAATACCTTCTTCAATACCCAGGTAACCGGTGAACATAACCTGCCCAACCTGAAACTGAAATTACACTGGTACGGAAGTTTCAATATCCTGGATCAATACGTTCCTGATCAACGCCGTATTCAATACAACCAGAATGTGATCGTTCCGAATTCGCCTTATACATTGTTAGTATCCGCTTCTAAAACTTCACAGAGAAGTGGCAGCCGTTATTATGGGTTCTTAAGTGATTATGTATATACGGGTGGTGGTGATGTGGCTAAAAACTTCGCGGTTAATGGTTTAACCCAAACTGTAAAAGCAGGGTATATGTTACAGGTGAAGGACCGTTTATTCAATTCAAGACCTTTCTCTATCTACCTGCCTTCAGATAATCCGGACTTACGTTTATTGCCGGAAGATATGGTGTTCAGTAACGAAAATTTCGGTACCGGCTTTGACAACAAATTCGCTTTTAATGAGATTTTTGGTGATCAGTACCGTTATATCGCCAATACTATTTTAAATGCGGCTTTCTTACAGTTCGATAACCAACTGACCAGGAAACTGCGCGCCACCTGGGGATTGCGTTGGGAAAATTTTGACCAGGTAGTGGGTAGTGTTCAGCAAAAAGATCCACGTCATGTATATAGTAAGGTAGATGATTTTCTGCCTGGTTTGAACCTGACCTATAAGGCCGATGAACATACCAATATCCGTTTATCAGGTTCTCAAACCGTTATCAGGCCTGAGTTTCGTGAGTTGAGTCCCTTCGCTTTCTTCGATTTTGATTTAGGCGCCACTACTACCGGTAATAAAACACTGGTACGTACCAAAGTGAGTAATGCCGATTTACGTTTTGAAGTCTACCCTAAAGCGGGCGAACTATTTACACTGGGCGTGTTCTATAAATATTTTGATAAACCCATCGAGTTATTCTTTAATCAAACAGGCGCCGGAAGCTCCAGTACTTTCAATTATATCAATGCGGATAAAGCATCCGGGTATGGTATTGAAATGGATTTCAGAAAAAAGCTCGACTTCATAGCCGATGGCATGCGCAACTTCACATTCCAGGGTAATTTCTCTTATATCTATAACCGCGTAACCAGCGCCGGTACCAATTTAGACAGGCCTATGCAGGGACAGAGTCCATACCTGATCAATGGCGCTTTGCAGTATGATGTGGAAAAAACAGGGTTAAGTACTACTTTATTATTCAACCAGATTGGCCGTCGTATTCTCTTTGTAGGCAGCAGTGATTATCCGCCGGTATGGGAAAATCCACGTGCCCTGATTGACTTCCAGGTAGCTAAAAAAATATTGAAGAGAAAGGGCGAAGTAAAACTGAATGTATCGGACCTGTTAAACCAGGTAGCGTATTACTATCATGACCTGAATGATAATGGTAAATTCGAAAAAACAACCGATGCCATTTCCATTGCGCGTAAATACGGAACCAATGTCAGTATCTCTTTTGCTTATAACATTAAATAAAAAACAAATAATCTACAAAAACGCGAAAATGAAAAAATTACTTATTCTGATTGCATCCGTTGGTGTGATGTCAACCAGTTGTCGTAAAATT
>CAYHTC010000246.1:0-3873 GCA_964359445.1 uncultured Sediminibacterium sp.
TGGTTTCCCCAGCCATTGCCACCCACATCATAACTCCATTTGGCAGAGTCGGGGAGGCCTTTATAATTGAACTCATCACCCCATACCAGTTTTCTTTCTGACTGGGCATTTACAGACGAAATACAGGCAGGGAGCGCAATGCAGCAGAGAATAAATGATAGATACTTCTTCATATAGAAGGCCTTGAGGTAAAGGGCAAGATACTCATAAAATGAGCATTTTTTCGGGGCTTTTCCAGACTTTCAGAAAAAAATTTGCCTGTAAAAGGAGAAGCTTTACTTTTGTGCCTCACAATGAAAGTACCGGTACACATACCTCACCATCATTTCTTACCCATCGGGTAGGCTGCTGGTGTTTTGTGCCTCTTGCAATAAAACATTAAAAGGCTTACCTGAACGGTAGGTCTTTTTTTATGGAAACCCCTCCCCTGAAGTGGGGTATTACACTTCAGGAAAAAAATATTGCTAAAGAGCAATTCAATTATGAACAAGCATAATCAGCAGGGTCCGTTAGCGGATGGTGGAAAATTAAAATTAGCTATTCAGAAAAGTGGCAGGTTACATGATGATTCAATACGCCTTTTAAAGGAGTGCGGTATTGATATCAGTAATGGGGTTAATAAACTGAAAGCGGAAGCGAATAATTTTCCGATAGAGGTTTATTTTTTGCGCGATGATGATATTCCGCAATATGTGGAGGATGCGGTAGCCGATATTGGTTTTGTAGGCGAAAATGTGGTGTACGAAAAGAAAAAGAAAGTAGCGGTAGTGGAAAAACTGGGATTTGGTAAATGCCGTTTGAGTATTGCCGTACGCAGGAACGAGGAATACGGTAATGAACAATTTCTGTCCGGGAAAAAAATTGCCACCAGTTATCCTGTTATCCTGGGTGATTTTCTGAAAGCCAAAGGAGTGTCTGCAGAGATACATGAGATCAGTGGCAGTGTTGAGATCGCGCCTGGCATTGGCCTTGCAGATGCTATCTGCGACCTGGTAAGCAGCGGCTCCACCTTATTTATGAATGGGCTGAAAGAGACGGAAACCATCCTGCAATCACAGGCAGTACTCATTAAACATGCGAATCTGGTTCCGGCTAAACAACTATTACTGGATCGTTTATTGTTCCGTATTCAATCCGTTAAAAAAGCTAAGAACAATAAATATGTTTTGCTGAATGCACCCAATGATAAATTAAACGAGATCATCAGTTTATTACCCGGAATGAAGAGCCCAACGGTATTACCACTGGCAGAAGCGGGCTGGAGCAGCGTTCACAGTGTGTTGAATGAAAATGATTTCTGGGATATTATTGAACAGTTAAAAGCGGCAGGGGCGCAGGGAATATTAGTGGTGCCGATTGAGAAAATGATTATATGATCGTGATAATGGACGATGACTTCTGTAAAATGAAATCTTAACAATGCAATTAATAAAATATTCATCCCCCGGTACATGGAAGCAGTTGCTGCAAAGGCCCGCAATTGACAAAACTTCTTTGCTGGAGCAGGTGAAAATTGTAATGGATGCAGTAAAACTGAATGGAGATGCGGCCGTAAGGAAGTTCACCCAACAGTTTGATGGGGTTGATGTAACGGAAATGCCGGTTACTGAAAACGAGATCCGTGAATCCGCGGCTTTGGTTTCTGATGAATTGAAAAAAGCCATACAGCAGGCAGCAGCTAATGTAACATTGTTTCATGAAAAACAGGTTTCAGGTGTTGAATTGATTGAAACGATGCCTGGGGTACAATGCTGGCGCAAAAGTATCGGGATAGAAAAAGTAGGTTTGTACATACCGGGTGGTACCGCTCCTTTGTTTTCAACTATTCTGATGTTGGGTATTCCGGCAAGGATCGCGGGTTGTAAAGAAATAGTGCTTTGTTCACCTCCCGATAAAAAGGGTAAACTGCATCCGGCCATTATCTATGCCGCGCAACTGGTAGGGGTTACTAAAATATGTAAAATTGGCGGTGTACAGGCCATTGCTGCCATGGCTTATGGTACAGCATCTGTGCCGCAGGTATCTAAAATATTTGGTCCGGGTAATCAATATGTAACCTGTGCCAAACAACTGATTCAGCAGGATGGTATTGCTATTGATATGCCGGCCGGCCCGAGTGAAGTTTGTGTATTGGCCGATGAAACCGCGAATCCTTCTTTTGTGGCGGCGGATTTATTAAGCCAGGCGGAACATGGAGTGGATAGCCAGGTATTGTTAGTTACTACTAATGAGTTACTGGTTACACAGGTACAGGAAGAATTACAAAAGCAGCTTGCCTTATTACCCCGAAAAAATATAGCCGGGAAAGCGCTTGAAAACAGTTTGGCCATAGTGGTAAAAAATATGGAGGAGGGAATTGCATTGGTGAATGAATATGCCGCGGAACATTTGATCATTGCCTGTAAAAATGAGGATGACATTGCGGAAAAAATAACCAATGCCGGTTCTGTTTTCCTGGGAAATTATTCACCGGAAAGCGCGGGTGATTATGCCAGCGGTACTAACCATACCCTACCCACAAATGGCTACGCAAAAGCCTATAGCGGTGTGAGTGTGGATAGTTTTGTACGGAAAGTGACTTATCAAAAATTATCAAAGCAGGGTTTGCAAAATATCGGGCACACGGTAGTGTTGATGGCAGAAGCAGAGGGACTGGATGGGCACGCGAATGCGGTGAGGGTTAGGAATGAGTTAGGAGTTAGGAGTTAGGAGTTATTTTTTGACTGTTGACTTTTTCAGGTTCACGCTTATTTTAACAATCGTATATGTTTCAACTGGAAAAACTGATCAGGGCAAATATTCAGAGATTAACGCCTTATTCATCGGCCCGTGATGAATTTAGTGGTGAGGCAAAAGTATTTCTGGACGCGAATGAAAATAGTTTGGGATCACCTCTTACCAAATGGTATCATCGCTATCCGGATCCGCACCAGCGAATGCTTAAAGAAAAATTGGGTATCGTTAAAGGGATCAGTGCGGAACATATCTTTTTAGGTAATGGCAGTGATGAATGCATTGACCTGTTATTCCGGTGCTTTTGCGAGCCGGGTAAAGACAATGTAATTATTTGTCCGCCCACCTATGGCATGTATGCAGTAAGCGCCAATATTAATGATGTTGAGATTAAGAAAGCACCCTTGCTGGATGATTTTCAACTGGACCTGGTGCATCTTGAAACCCTGGTGGATGACCATACCAAACTTATCTGGCTTTGTTCACCCAATAATCCAACCGGAAACTGTCTGAACAGGATTGATATAGAAATGGTACTGAATAATTTTAATGGTATCGTGGTCATTGATGAGGCTTATATTAATTTCGCCAAACAAAATTCCTTCATCCAGTATCTGGCTGATTATCCGAATCTCGTTGTTTTGCAAACATTGAGTAAGGCCTGGGGGTTGGCGGGATTGCGTTTGGGTATGGCATTCGCTTCTCCGGCTATTATTGCGGTGCTTGACAAAGTAAAGCCACCCTATAATATTAACCAGGCCACACAGGAACTGGTATTGCAGGCGCTGGAAGAAGTGGGGCAGGTAAATGATATGATCCGTTTACTGGTAGATATGCGTGACGCTTTGGCTAAAGTTTTTTTATCAATGCCCACTGTTGAAAAAGTGTATCCATCGGATGCGAATTTTTTACTGGTAAAAGTGAAAGATGCCAGAAAAATATACGAATTCCTGCTAACGAAAGGTATTGTGCTGCGCAACAGGAGTAATGTGGCACTTTGTGAGGATTGTTTACGGATTACCATTGGAACAGAAAAAGAGAATACCCTGCTGGTAGATGCCATGCGGGATTGGTATGCTTTATAAACAAAACAGCCATTCTATTGTTTTGATTTGTAATTTCAAATCTCAAATACATTCA
>CAYHTC010000247.1:0-3854 GCA_964359445.1 uncultured Sediminibacterium sp.
ATTCACTTATTCGGTCTTTTTAACCTCCCCACTGCCGGCGACTTTTTGTTTAACACTGGCCGAACCTTTATAGTATACAGATCCAACCCCGGCAATATTTACATCAAGGGTCTTGTCTGCAAATACTTTTACATCTCCGCTACCTGCAATTTTCACTACAACATTTTCCGCTTTCAGCTCTTCAGCATTATAATCACCCACCCCACTGATACGGATAGTTTCATCACGCGTTTCACCTTTCAGGGTAATGGATCCGCTACCGGCAATTTCGGCTTCAATTTCAGGGGTATTTACTTCCAGCGTAATATCACCACTACCGGCAATTTTCAGGTCAAGTTTATTACTGCCTGTGAATTTGGTTTTGCCAATTATATTACCACTACCCGCTAAATGAATTTTTTCCAGTTTATTGGTAGTGATAAAAATTTTGATAGCATGCTCAGTAGAAAAACTGACATGATTTTTTGATTTGATCACCAGAAAACCATCTTCCTCATGCACAATGAGAAAAGGCAGGATATTTTCATCCGCCTCCACTTTTACGGAAGTTTCCGGACCCTGTATTATTTCCACATCATAATTACCCGCCAGTTTAATCCGCTCAGCACGGGTTATTTCCCGGTCCTGGGTTTCAATATTACCATTACCGGTAATTTGCTTATAACCCATCCACCTGCAGGAAGAAAGGGTTATGAGTACCAGGGCAAGGAATAGCGTAATTCTGTTCATAGCATGGTTTTGAGTTGGAAAGTTAGCCAAAACCCATGGCAAATCATCCCCATTCCCACTGGATTCTTAACCGCCTGTAAGGCTTTAGAACCATCAAAATTTCTGTTACCTTCGCGGCATGACAGAAAAAATACTCATTCTTGATTTTGGAAGCCAGTTTACCCAGTTAATTGCCCGTGCTGTGAGGGAGTCCAATGTGTTTTGCGAGATCATCCCTTTTCAGAAGTCTTTTACGGTAGAACCCGGGTTAAAAGGCATTATCCTTAGTGGTTCACCCTTTAGTGTAAATGAAGAAAACGCGCCTGTTGTTGATATCGCGGCATTTATTAAAAAAGTACCCGTTTTGGGTATATGTTATGGAGCGCAGTTAACAGCAAAAGTTTTTGGCGGGAGAATTGATAAATCGAACAAACGTGAATTTGGCCGGGCAAAATTGCATATACAAAAAGAAGATGTTTTACTAAAGGATGTTTCTGAACAATCGCAGGTATGGATGAGCCATAGTGATTCTATTACTGCTTTACCAGAGGGTTTTGAAGTATTAGCTGCCACAGAGAGTATTCCTGTGGCAGGTTTTAAAAAATCAGGAACGGATAGCCAACCCTTATATGGCATTCAGTTTCACCCGGAAGTGTATCATTCAGTGGAAGGAAAAAAAATAATTAAAAATTTTCTCGTACAAATTTGCGGTTGCAAACAGGATTGGACACCTGCTTCTTTCGTTACGGAAACCGTTGCCAGGCTAAAAGAACAGATAGGCAACAGTCATGTGATCATGGCGCTGAGCGGAGGGGTAGACAGTACAGTGGCGGCAACACTCATCAGCAAAGCCATCGGGAAAAGATTGCACGGTATTTTTGTTGACAACGGGGTATTGCGAAAAAATGAATTTGAACAGGTATTGGAAACCTATCAGGCCATCGGCCTTAATGTGAAGGGTATTGATGCAAAGCAATTATTTTATGATGCATTTAAAGGCAAATCTGACCCTGAACAGAAAAGAAAAGTGATCGGGGGATTGTTTATGGATGTGTTTCATGAAGAGTCTAAGAAAGTAGCGGGTGTACAATTTTTAGGACAGGGTACCATTTACCCTGATGTAATTGAAAGTGTAAGCGTACATGGCCCCTCACAAACCATCAAATCGCATCATAATGTAGGTGGCTTACCTGATATTATGCATCTTGACCTGGTAGAGCCCCTTCGCTTTTTATTTAAGGATGAGGTACGCAAAGTAGGTCTGGAAATGGGCATCCCCGCAGCTATGATTAACAGGCACCCTTTTCCGGGGCCGGGACTGGCCATACGCATCCTGGGTGAGGTAACGGAAGAAAAAGTAAAAATGCTGCAGGCTGCAGATGATATTTATATTCAGGGATTGAAATCAAACAACCTTTATAACGAGGTTTGGCAGGCAGGCGCCATCTTACTGCCCGTTAAAAGTGTGGGCGTGATGGGTGATGAAAGAACCTATGAATTTACCGTTGCCTTACGTGCGGTTACATCGGTAGATGGCATGACCGCGGATTGGGCTCACCTGCCTTATAGCTTTCTGGCGGATATTTCGAATGAAATCATCAATAATGTGCGCGGAATAAACAGGGTGGTGTACGACATCAGCAGCAAACCACCGGCAACCATTGAATGGGAATAGTTTTTGCAATGATTTTATAAAATACAGTTATGCGGGAACTCAGAAAAACAGGATTTATCATTTGTTGCTCGTTGTTTGTGATGAACAGCAGGGCGCAAAACATTTTGGCCGAACCCTTAAAGATCGCGGTCTTTGCTCCTGTTTACCTTGATTCCGCTTTTGCTGATGATACTTATAAACTGGGAAAGAATAACCTGCCTAAATATTTACTACCCGGACTCGATTTTTACAACGGCATTATGCTGGCTATTGATTCTTTGAATGCAGAACAGGCTTCGCTGGAGGTTTTATTCTTTGATAGTAAAAGTGTTGAAAATCCTATTCAAGCCATCGTGGAACAACCTGAACTTCAGGATGTATCATTGATTATTGCGTCATTTAATATGAGAACAGAAATAAAACCATTGGCAGACTTCGCCCTCAAGAAAAACATACCACTCATTTCAGCCACGTACCCTAATGATGGCGGATTAACGGCAAATCCATTTTTCGTTTTAATGAATCCTACCCTGGTTACCCACCTGAACGCCATTTATAAATTTATGCAACGAAACTATCCAATGGATAATATTACCGTATTCAGGAAAAAAGGAAACCTGGAGGATATGATACAAAATACTTTCAGCGACCTGAATAAAAAAACGCCGGGGCTACCACTGAAAATAAAAACGATTGAATTACCAGACAGTTTTACCACCAGTCAGGTAACCGGCTATCTGGACAGCACCAAACAGAATGTGATTATTTGCGGGACACTGAATGAGAGTTTCGGAACTAATCTTACCAAAGCATTAAGCGGTTCCAAAAGCTACCATGTGATAGCAATGGGTATGCCCACCTGGGATGGGATAAAAGACATCAGCAAGGATCTCGAAATCGTGTATTCTACTCCGTATAACTTTAGCCGGAGCGACAAACTCAGTATGAGATTTACTGAAAGTTACAAAATAAAACTCGCCGGAAGGCCCAGTGATATGGCTTTTAAAGGGTTTGAGGCCATGTACCATTTTGCCAAACTATTATTGAAGTACGATAAACAAATGATCCAACATTTGTCGGGCAAAGAATTCAAACTATTTAACGATTTTGATATACAACCGGTTAGATCCGACAAAACGAGCAGCTTCCCCGACTACCTCGAAAATAAAAAATTGTATTTTATCCGTAAAACAGATGGCAGGATCAAATCTGTAAACTGATCCGTAACATTTTGGTAATAAATTAAGACATTAATTCATTTTCTTCTTCAGGCTACTCACCTGTTCCTGCAGATTATTTACCATACCTGCCAGTTGGTTTACATCCCAGCGCGGGCCGGTATTGGCTTTTTGCATGATGTAAACTGCCTTCCAGACTTCCAATACATCTTCGGCGCTTACATGATAGGGTTCATATTGTGGATTATCACTGATCAGGGTGAGCTTATTTTTAAGACGGTTATTTTTCATGACCCGCTTATACACTACCCCTT
>CAYHTC010000248.1:0-3841 GCA_964359445.1 uncultured Sediminibacterium sp.
CGCCTGGATTTTTTAATTACATTTTTAGTATGCATAGAAACGGGTTTGTGTTAAATGCGCATTTATCATTTGACTTTATGAAATAGTCATTTGCCAAACCGAAGTTAGTTGCAACAATTGTATTACTGGATTTTAAAACAATTTTTATGAACCTCATCAGGAAGCACACAAAAAAGATCGTTTTCTCCGTTTTTTTTTCCGGCATTACATTTTCAATGTTTGCCCAAACGGTGCCCGACAATGAGATTAAAAAGAATGTAACAGAAATCAGTACTCCTCTGCAAAAGTTGATACAACTGGATCCCAAAGTGTTTGAATACAATACAGAAAAATACAGATATCTGAAACTAAAAAGTGGTTTGCATTTCGGCTTTATGTCAGATAATATGCGCCAGGTTTTTCCGGAACTGGTAACTGTCAAACATGTCTCGTATATGTTTGGGAAAAATGTGTACCGGGATACTAAGATTAAAACAATTGATGAAACCGGTCTTATTCCTGTATTGGTAGCATCAATAAAAGAACAGCAGGCAGAAATTGAAAAATTGAAAAGGGATATAGCGGAACTGAAAGCAGGCATGACCATCATACTGCCGTCACGTAAAGCACGGTAATGCGGTGAAAGTATCTCTATCCATCAATATCAGAAATGATATGGTAGGAAATGGCGTACCGGGTTAAATCTGAATTGGTTGCCAGGTTAAATTTTCCGAGTATCCTGCTACGATGGGTACTTACGGTAGTTGAAGCCAGCGAAAGCGAATCAGCAATCTGTGTAATGGTTTTGCCGAGCGCCAGTAGTTTGAAAATTTCAAATTCCTTATTGGTAAGCAACTCATGTGGTTTTTTTTCAGAATCAATATTGATTAATAATTTTTCGGCAATTTCTGCAGTAATGTATTTTCTTCCCAAAGAAATACGTTGTATGGCGGTAATTAATTCTTCGGGTGCAGAATTTTTGTTCAGGTATCCCGAAGCGCCGGCTTTCAGCACCCTAATCGCATAAAGTTCTTCAGGATAAATGCTGAGGATTAAAACCGGCAGATGAGGCTTCATCAGTTTAATTTGTTTCAATGCCTCCAGGCCACTCCTGCCCGGCATATCCAGGTCAGAGATCACCAGATCCCAGTCATGTAAAGTCACTTCTTTAACCAGTGATTCGCCATCGCCTACTTCTTTAATTTCTGCGGAAGGATATTCATCTTTTAGTATCTGTATAAGCCCCCGGCGTATAAAACTATGATCATCAGCCAAGATTATTCTTTTCATGTGATTTCTTTATTGTTTTTTGGCCACATGGAATTCGCCTGATAATCATCCCCATCGGGAATCATTTGATCATGGCTCATTTCATTGTTATAACAGGTTAGCGGGTTATTGTAAAAGTAAACGAATGTTTATAGCAGTTTCCACACGGAAGTTACTATTTTATTCGCTTCTGCATAGCGGGTATTGGTTAGTGTGCTGCTCTTTTTAGTTCCCATTGATTCTGAATAAGCAAAGAAACCAGGATGGTAATTACTGCCGTTAGCATACCACCGCCTACATCTGAGGGAAAATGTTGGGCCAGGTATACCCTTGAATAACCCACCAGCAGGGCATAGATAAGTCCGGTCGGGATAATCCATTTACTCCTGATGAGCAGACAGGCCAAAAGGTAAATAGTAAAAGCCGTTGCAGTATGCCCGGATGGAAAACTATGCGCAGCATGCACATCAACGCCCGCTACCGTATGAATGGAACCAAGGTCCGCTATAGCAGCTATTGGTCTGGGTACTGCCGGGAAGAGATATTTTTTAGTTATCTGGGTAATTAATGTTGACACCAGAATGGCCGCTATCAGCATTGGGAACTTGTTTCTTCTATACATAAAAAAAAGAATAGCCACCACTACCCAAACGGCCCCATCGCCCAGGTAAGTGATATAGCTGAAAATATAATCAGCTATAATGCCCATATCTGCATTCAATAGTAAAAAGAAATTGTTTTTGCCAACAATCCATGAATCTACCATCAGGTATAAAGCTGAAACAATGGTGATGATGAATGCGATGGCAAAATTCCTGTTCTCAGAACCGGGATGTAGCGTCATGTGAACTGTATTCTTTATACAAATTTATGGTTTGTAATGATTCGTTACACAATACCTGCCAGCTCCAGGCTCCGTTTTTTTAAATTGACAATATCAAGGTTGTCTATAACCGGATCAGCGGATAAGATAAGTGAAGTGCCATTTTCTCTCCACCAGTTTCCACCTGTTAATTGGTTTACATGCAATACGCCAATCAGGTATTTTCTGTCTGCGTCTGCGTGCCATTCTTCTATCCATTCAAATTTTTCCCGCTGAATATATTTCCAGTCATCAAAGCTCAGATACACTTTCAGGTAATAATCATGGGTAAGTTCATGCGGATGGTGGTGGTAAAGTTTCTTGTATTCATACCGGTAGTCGTATCTGAGTGCTGCTATATCGCTCAACACTGCCGAGGCAGTGGGGAAACTGCCCGCGCCTTTCCCATAAAAGAACTGCTTATCTGCAAACCCGCTTTCTATCACTACTCCATTGTATTCATTTTTCACAAAAGCCAGGGGTTCATTCAGTTTTACAAATTGTGGCAGTACAAAGGCTGCCACTTGTCCGTTCTTCAGTTTTTTTGCCTGGGCAATTAGTTTGATGTCGTAGTTTTTTTCTTTGGCAACTGCTGCATCGCTTACCTGAATATGCTGAATGCCTGTAAAAAGTATATTATCCGGGTGTTCCACAATACCATAGGCATGGTTAAGCAGTATAACCCATTTGTTTACAGCATCATATCCCTCCACATCCAGTTTGGGATTGCTTTCTGCAAAACCTAATTGCTGCGCCAGTAGCAAGGCCGACTGGAAATCCAGTTTGTCTTCAAACATTTTAGTGAGAATAAAATTGGTTGAGCCATTTACAATTGCTTTGATAGAATGTAAAAGGTCATTATCGTAATATTCTTCCAGATTGCGTATTACCGGGATGGAGGCGCAGGCTGCTGCTTCGCACAGAAACGGGAGGCCGGTTTCCTGCTGCAGTTGCAGAATCTCCGGCAGATGTTCTGCAATCATTTTTTTGCTGGCACTTACTACCGCCTTCCCATTTCGTAAGGCGATGGATACAATTTCAAAAGCCGCATCGGCATCGTCTATCACCTCTACAATTACATTAATGCTATCATCAAATAACAAGTCCTCTTTTTCTGTTGTAAATAAAGAAGCCGGGGCATTTCTTGTTTTGCCCGGGTGTTTAATACATACTTTTTTAATACCGGCTTTCAGGGAAGGAGTTTGTTGTAACACTTTGTACAAACCTTCTCCTACCACACCAAATCCGAATAATCCAATGGTTAACTGTTTATGTGCATCCATAGTTGATTAATGATTGCTAAGCGTTATTTCTATTATTTAATGAATTTGTTGATTGCCTGTCCAATTTTATCATATTCCAGTAAAAAACCATCATGACCATAGTCAGAATCAATAATAGTATGAACCCCGTTCTGTACATGTTCTGCCAGCCATTGCTGTTCTTTTGGTGGAAACAGGAGATCAGAACTGATGCTTATTACCAGGGTTTTGGCAGTAATTGTTTGCAACGCCTCCTCTACTGTATTTCTCCCCCTTCCTACATGGTGGGCATCCATTGCTTTACTGAGGAAAAAATAACTAAAGGCATTAAACCGCCTTGCTAACTTTTCCCCCTGGTATTGCTGGTAGGATTCGCTTTTGTATTGACTTGTTTTACCGGTATCCTCTTCCTGTTGATTGAGCTGATACGTATGATAATTCCGATACGATAAAATAGCTATTTCTCTTG
>CAYHTC010000249.1:0-3839 GCA_964359445.1 uncultured Sediminibacterium sp.
ATAAATCCTATGTAGTAGAACCACTGATCATGGCTGATATTACCATTGGCTCTGAAATACGTGATACCAATCAGAAATTTGTGTATGAATACGATTTTGAAAAGCATTGGGTGTTCCTGGTAGAACTGATTAATGTGAGCAAGGAAGAAAGCAGTAAAACCGTTTATCCTTCTGTATCAAGAACAGAAGGTATTGGTCCGCAACAATATGGTACCAAAAGTTTATTGGGAAATAAGTTCGCTGATATCGAAGAAAAGTATGATCTGTCCGAAGCCACCGAAGGATTTGGTACAGAAGGTGAGGAGGCCGAAGCGGATGCCGATACTGATACCGATGCAGGAGGGGCTGAAGAGGAGGAGAGTCATGAGGAGTTTTAAGTTGTAAGTAACTTAGTAATAAGTTATAGGGAAGCCAACGACTATAGTGCGTTGGTTTTTTTTCTGAAAATTATGAATGAGTCATCAAAAAATACGGTCATCATCATTGCAGGACCTACGGCTGTTGGAAAAACATCCTTCGCTATAGCTCTTGCACAACATTTTCAAACAGCCATTATTTCAGCCGACTCACGTCAATGTTACCGGGAAATGAATATTGGTGTGGCCAGGCCATCTGATGCTGAATTGGCAGCTGTTAAACATTATTTTATTGCATCACATGCTGTTACGGATGAGTTGAATGCGGGCAGTTTTGAAAAGTATGCATTAGCGGCAACTGAAGAAATTTTTCAGAAGAATACAGTGGCTATCATGGTTGGCGGAACCGGTTTGTATATCAAAGCCTTTTGTGAAGGAATTGATCCGGTGCCTGATGTGCCCGAAGCAACCAGGCAGCGGGTTATTGATGGCTATAACCAAAAAGGGTTGATCTGGTTGCAGAAAGAACTGGAGCAGAAAGATCCCGCTTTCTGGAAAGTGGCCGAACAGCAAAACCCTCAGCGTTTAATGAGAGCGCTGGAAGTATTGTATGCCACCGGCCACTCTATTATGGATTATCGAACAAAGCAAAAAGCAGAAAGGCCCTTTCGTATCATCAAAATAGGGTTGGAATTGCCTAAGGAAACATTACACGCAAATATTCATCAACGGGTAGATCAGATGATGGAAACAGGGTTACCTGATGAGGTTACCTCATTGTTACCATTTAGAAATAACCATTCATTGCAAACCGTGGGTTACCGGGAAATTTTTGATTACCTGGACGGGAGATCGACGCTGGCAGAAGCGGCCAACCATATCAAAGCAAATACCCGGCATTATGCCAAGCGTCAGATGACCTGGTTTAAAAAAGATACCGAATTCAAATGGCTTAGTCCCTCAGAAAAATCGCTGCTAATCGTTACCGGAATGATTGACGGATGATTGATTCCGGTTTTGGAATAATTGGGGAATAAACCCAATAAATGATATTTTTTTATAATTCTTTTCGGATATTGCAATAGAAACCTATTTACCTATTTAAAAGACATGGTTATGAGAAAATGGTTATTCGTTATGGCCGCTGTTTTGCTTATTAGTGAAAACATGCCCGCCCAGGCTCCAAAAATTGTATATGAAAAATATACCCTGCCTAATGGGTTAACGGTTATCCTGCACCAGGATAGATCTGCGCCGGTGGTAGCTGTTGCAGCGCTATACCATGTGGGCTCTAAAAATGAAGATACTGCCCGAACCGGCTTCGCTCACTTCTTTGAACACCTGATGTTCGAAGGGAGTGACAATGTAAAAAGGGGAGACTTTACTAAATATACTTCCAATGCCGGAGGATATAATAATGCCAATACTTCGCAGGACAGGACCTATTATTTTGAACTGTTTCCAAGTAACCAGTTTGCACTGGGTCTTTGGCTGGAAAGTGAAAGGATGTTACATGCGAAAATTGAAGAGGTTGGCGTAAATACCCAAAAAGAAGTGGTGAAGGAAGAGAAAAGGCAGCGGGTAGATAACCAGCCTTATGGAACTATTATCGGAGAAATATTTAAAAGGGCATTCAAAGTACACCCGTATGCCTGGCAACCTATTGGCAGCCTGGAACATTTAAGCAGGGCTAAAC
This sequence comes from uncultured Sediminibacterium sp., assembly GCA_964359445.1. GTDB lineage: Bacteria > Bacteroidota > Bacteroidia > Chitinophagales > Chitinophagaceae > Sediminibacterium. The sequence goes on from CAYHTC010000249.1 coordinate 2,053, forward strand.
TGCAGGATTTTATTGATTTTTATCATACATTCTATGTGCCCGGTAACTGCGTATTAAGCCTGGCAGGAGATATTGATATTCCACAGGTAAAGCAACTGGTACAAGCTTATTTTGGTACGATACCCAGAGGCGTTAAACCCATTCCGCGCCCAACCGTTACTGAGCCGGCCCTGGGTGGAGAGGTTCGGGATGTTATTGAAGACAATATTCAATTGCCTGCCGTTGTTCAGGCCTACCGTTCACCCAAACAGGGCAGTGATGAGTATTATGCTTTTAATGTACTGTCTACCCTGCTTTCAGGTGGTAACTCTTCCCGATTAAATAAAGAAATTGTTGATGAAAAACAATTGGCGGTTCAGGCAGGCGCGTTTAATTACGCATTGGAAGACGCGGGTTTGTTTATCACATTCGGTATAGCTAATATGAACGTAAAACCCGAGGACCTTGAAAAAGAAATACAGGTAGTGGTAGATGGCGTGAAAAATAAACTGGTGGATGAACGGGAATTCGTAAAGGTAAGAAACCAGATTACCACAGAATTCGTAACCCGGAACGCAACCATGGCAGGTATTGCTGAAACACTGGCCAATTACCAGGTTTATTTTGGAGATGCCAACCTCATCAATACGGAAATAAACCGTTACAATAAAGTAATCAGGGAGGACCTGATGAATGTGGCAAAAAAATACCTTACCCATGATAACCGGGTAACCTTGTATTATGTACCAAAGGGTACTAAAAAATAATGCAGGGTCCCGTACCTATAACAACTCATTGAGGAAATGATTCAATTTATTTTAAACAGTATGAATATGAAAAAAGCATTTTTTTCCATTTTACTATTACTGCCTGTAGCTTTAATGGCTCAGGTTACTGTTGACAGAACACAAGCTCCCAAACCTGCTCCTGCACCCATTATAAAAGTTGGTGAACCCGCTTCCTTTGTTTTGCCTAACGGATTAAAAGTATTTGTAGTTCGAAATACCAAGTTGCCACGGGTGTCTGCTATATTAACCATCGACCGCGAAGCAGTGCGGGAAGGCGATAAAGCCGGTTTGGTTAGTTTAGCCGGTGATCTTTTTCGCAGGGGCACCAGTAAAATGAATAAGACTACACTTGATGAAGAAATTGATTATTTGGGTGCAACGATAAATGCTTCCGCAGGAAGTGTAGATGCCTTTTCTTTGAAGAATAATTTTCCGAAAGTATTTGGTCTGATGGCAGATATCGCGTTGCGCCCGTCTTTTCCTGCTGATGAGCTGGAAAAAATACGCAAACAGATGCTATCCGGATTGGCACAGAATAAAGAGAATGCAAATGCCATAGCCGCAAACGTAGTAAGCAGGTTAGTATATGGTAAGGAACATCCTTATGGTGAAGTAGAAACGGAAGAAACGGTAAAAAATGTTACGGTAGCTGATATAAAAAATTATTACAGTTCCTATTGGAAACCGAATATCGCTTATCTCATTTTTGTGGGAGATATTACTGTTGCGGAAGCTAAAAAACTGACAGAAACCAATTTTGGCAATTGGCAGAGGGGAGAAGTTCCCTCTCCAACCTACCAGTTACCCCAGGCCCCGGCTAAAACCTATATAGCCCTGGTAGACAGGCCCAGTTCCGTTCAGAGCGTGATTAATATAGTTACCCCTGTTCAGTTAAAGCCCGGTTACGCAGATGCCATTCCCGCTTCAGTAATGAATAATTTGCTGGGTAATGGATCTTCCGGCAGGTTGTTTAAAAATCTGCGCGAGAAATATGCATTCACGTATGGCGCCTATTCTCAA
>CAYHTC010000250.1:0-3814 GCA_964359445.1 uncultured Sediminibacterium sp.
CATGTGCCCGTAAAAACACTGATCAGCGATGCTTATCTCGAACAACGTATGAGTGATTATACCCCGGATAAAGCAGGTACCAGTACGGCAGTAAAAGCGGGTATCATTAATGAAAGTGAGGAAACCACCCATTTAAGTATAGTGGATGCCGCCGGAAACATGGTAGCCGTTACAACCACGCTGAATGGTGGCTATGGCAGCAGGACTGTGGTTGGCGGAGCAGGTTTTTTACTCAACAATGAAATGGATGATTTTAGTGTAAAGCCCGGTGTACCCAATATGTATGGCGCTGTGGGTGGTGAGGCTAATGCTATTATTCCGGGCAAGCGCATGTTAAGCTCTATGACACCCACATTAATACTGAAAAATAATAAACCGTATGTAGTGGTTGGTACACCCGGAGGAACCACTATTCCTACTTCTGTTTACCAGGCCATTGTAAACCTGATTGATTTTAACATGAATGCGGATGATGCCATTAATAAACCCAAATTCCATCACCAGTGGTTACCTGATGTGGTGATGGTTGAAAAAGATTTTGATGCCGGAACAAAAAAACAATTACAATCAATGGGCTATAAACTAACCGAACGTGGCAGCATTGGAAGAACAGAAGCCATCCGGTTTCTGGGTAATGGCAAGAGAGAAACGGTGGCTGATAAACGGGGGGATGATTCGGTGGCCGGATTCTGAGGAATGGCATTAGCCAAAGTAATTGACCAACGATTTCATTGCTTACACCCAATAATTATGATGACCAACAAACCGGCTTTCGCAGTGGCTTTCGACCTGGATGGCACTTTGATAGATAATAACCAATACCATATTCTTTCATGGCAGGAATTTTACCGGAGACGGAACCGGGTACTGAGTATAGAGGATTATAAAGCCAATTTCAACGGCAGAACCATGCCGGATGCAGTGAAATATGCATTTCAGCAACCGGATATGAATGAAGAAGAGATTGACTGCCATACCGATGAAAAAGAAAGCCTGTATCGCGAATTATATGCACCGCATATTGAACCTGTCAAAGGATTAATATCCTTACTCGAATTATTACATAGCAACCATATTCCGATGGTAATTGCTACTTCAGGAATACAGAAGAATATTGATTTCATGTTCGCGCATATTCCTATTCAACAATATTTCAAAAGAGTAATTAGAGGTAGTGATATCACACATGGCAAACCTCATCCGGAAATTTATCAGTTAGCAGCCAGGGAACTGGGCCTTGAACCATCCTGCTGCATTGCTTTTGAAGATGCCATGGCAGGTATACAATCAGCCAGGGGCGCCGGAATGAAAATAATAGCGCTTACAACCACGCATACAGCCAATGAACTTACCGGAGCGGATCGGATAGTAGAAAATTTTGAAGGAATTGACATCCAAAATTTATTAACATTACTGTAAAACCGGTTTACTTGTTAAGATTTATGACATATTCATTTAAAAGCTGACAATCGTCATATTTACATTACTATCATTAATTGAAAATTTGTTAAGTTACCCACGAATTGATTTTTCAATCTTTAATAATTTACTATGAATGTAGAAAAAATACCCCATTTAAATGAATCGTCTGATATAAGACCGGAATTGAAAACATGGGTTATGAATATTGCGCACCAATGTAATGCCAAAAGTATTTACTGGTGTGATGGATCTAAACAGGAGTATGATAATCTTTGTGAGCTACTTGTAAAAAAAGGCACATTCATCAAATTAAACCCTGAAAAGAGGCCCAATAGCTTTGCCTGTTTTTCAGACCCCAGTGATGTGGCCCGGATAGAAGACAAAACATTTATCTGCAGTAGAATAAAAGAGGATGCCGGCCCTACCAATAACTGGATGGAACCCAGTACCATGAAACAGGTGTTGAATGGTTTGATGGATGAATCCATGACCGGCAGAACCCTGTACGTAATACCATTCTGTATGGGGCCGGTAGGTTCAAACTATTCCAGGTACGGAGTTCAGTTAACCGATTCTGAATATGTAGTGGTAAATATGTATATCATGACACGTATGGGTGAAAATATATATCCTTACCTGAAAAGAAGTGAATATGTAAAATGTATCCATACGGTAGGCGATCCGCTGGATGCCGGACAGCCCGATAGTAAATGGCCCAATAATCCAACAGTAAAATATATATCCCATTTCCCTGAAGAGAGATTAATCATTTCTTATGGCAGTGGCTATGGTGGAAACGCATTAATGGGTAAAAAATGTTTTGCATTGCGTATTGCCTCTGTATTAGGCAGGGAAGAAGGGTGGTTAGCTGAACACATGCTGATACTGGGAGTTGAATCGCCCCAAAAAGAAAAAACTTACCTGGCAGCCGCCTTCCCGAGTGCCTGTGGTAAAACCAATTTTTCAATGATGATTCCCGCTAAAGGGGTTGATGACTGGAAAGTAACAACGGTAGGTGATGATATTGCCTGGATTCATAAAGATGCAGAAGGAAATTTACATGCCATTAATCCGGAAGCCGGTTATTTTGGCGTGGTACCCGGTACCAATTATCTTACTAATCCCAATGCCATGGAAAGCATAAAGGCAAACACCATATTTACGAACGTAGCGATTACCCCTGAGGGTGATGTATGGTGGGAAGGTTTGACTAAGGAAATACCGGAAGGTTTGATTGACTGGCACGGACTGCCCTATGATGCAAAAACCGGAAAACCGGCGGCGCATCCCAATAGCAGGTTTACGGCCCCTGCCCATCAAAACCCCGCGATAGACAGTAACTGGAATAATCCAAAAGGGGTACCTGTTGCAGCCTTTGTTTTTGGAGGCAGAAGAAGTACCGCGGTACCACTGGTATCACAGGCATTCAACTGGAATTTTGGAGTATATGCGGCCGCCACAATGGGTAGCGAAACTACCGCGGCTGCCTTTGGAGAAGTGGGCAAAGTTAGACGCGATCCTTTTGCCATGTTACCTTTTATGGGTTACCATATGGGCGATTATGTAAACCATTGGTTACAGTTTGGCCGCGATCTTCCCAATGCTCCGCGCATCTTCAGTGTTAACTGGTTTAGAAAAGACGATAACGGAAAATTCCTCTGGCCCGGTTTTGGCGACAATATGCGGGTATTAAAATGGATTGTTCAAAGAGTACATGGCGGCGCCAGCGCTGTGGAAAGTCCGATTGGCTGGATGCCCCGTTATGAAGATATGGACTGGACAGGTATCGAAAATTTCAGTAAAGAAGATTTCGCTAAAATTATGACCTTAGACAGGGAACCCTGGAAACAGGAATTACTTTCGCATGAAGAATTATTCTCTAAACTTTACGATAAACTTCCCAAAGAATTTTATTTTATGAGAGAACTGCTGTTAAGCGCCTTATGGCGTTCCCCGGAACATTGGGCGCTGGAACCTGAACATGTATAATAGCAAGCTATGAATTGGTTTATAGAATTGTTCTCAACGCCTTCTGTAGCACAGGCGGCCATTGTTTACGCATTGGTCATTGCCGCCGGCATAGCCCTTGGAAAAGTGAAAATACTGGGTATCTCTTTTGGCATCACCTGGGTATTATTTATTGGACTTCTTTTTTCCTACCTGGGTATTACCATTAACAGGGAAACAGAACAATTTGTCAAAGAATTCGGACTGATCATTTTTGTCTATGCCATCGGGTTACAGGTTGGCCCGGGCTTTTTTGCTTCACTGAAAAAAACGGCCCTGGGTAATAACGGGCTGGCCGCTTCCGTAGTAATTACCGGGGTTGGAATCACTATCCTGTTTTTCTATACTTCCGGAAATCATATTGCCATATTAGCCGGTGTAATGA
>CAYHTC010000251.1:0-3790 GCA_964359445.1 uncultured Sediminibacterium sp.
GGATCTGTTTGTGTTCTGGCGCTTTTCGGAATCTCATCCCTGAATTTTACAATCATATCCACGCCCTTTTTGAACTTGTCATAATTGGTAACTTTCACCAGAAATTCGGCTAATGAATTAATAGCGGCAAACTTTGCCTGGGAAAGGGGCATTTCATCAAACTTACTGGTAATAAAATCAAAGGCAGATTCATCACCGGTTTTAATAATCACATTGGTAATAGCGGCTAATAAACGGCCTTTGTTTACTTCTTTGGATAATTCATTTGCAATGGTATATGCCTTGTTTTTATCCAGTACAGACAAAGCTTCCAGGGCCGCGCCCGCAACTGAATACGATGAATCTTTTGTTGATTGTATAAAAAAGTCAGCATAAGCATTGTTCTTCAGTTTGGCTAAAGCATCAATAGCAAAGGCCCTTGTGATGGTATGGTCATCATTTTTGGCAATCGCTTCAATTTTACTGATTGTGCCGGGGGTTAATTTGGCGGTACCAAAATTACCAATGGCCCTGGCACGGATTCTGAAATAGGGATCACTTAACGCTTTCTCCATTAATTGATAGGCTAAGGGATTGCTGATATTTTTTGCCGCGAATTCAATAGCATCTCTTCTGTCCTGGTATTTTCCGGCATAATTATATTGATGGATATATTCTGCCAGTGTTTTGGCATCTTTCTTTTCTGCCAGCAGGATTTTTTCGGCATCCACATTAATAAGGTCCGGTTTAGCATTACCCGTAAAAGAAAAAGTATCCGCTTTGTTTTCTGCCCATACCGTATATCTTTTTTTACTGCTTCCATGGTACAGGTCAATGGCAACAGGCAGTTTAAAGAGTTTATCTCCCGGTTGTGTTTGTTTGATATATATTTTGGCGGTTTGTGTAGCTGTATCATATCCATAACTGATCTCCAGTTTGGGATGGCCGCTTCCGAAATACCATTGATTAAAGAACCAGTTCAGATCCTTGCCGGTAACTTCTTCAAAAGCCAGGCGTAGTTTATGACCGCTTCCGTTTCCGAATTTATTGGCGGTAAGGTATCTGTTCAGTGATTTGAAGAAAGCATCATCGCCCACATAATTGCGAAGCATATGTAAAATACGTCCCCCTTTTTGATAACTTACCTGGTCAAACATGTCCTCTTTATCATTATAGTAAAAACGAACCAGGTCTTTGGTACGGCTGGAAGGGCTGCTCAGGTAGGATTGCATGCCGGTATAATTTTCAAAACCAGCTTCATCGGCGCCATACTTATATTCCAGCCAGAGTAGCTGGCTGTAATCGGCAAAGCTTTCATTAACGGTTAAATTGCTCCAGCTTTCGGCGGTCACGTAATCACCAAACCACTGGTGAAATAATTCATGCGCGATGGTGCTTTCCCAGCTATTGCCATCAACCAGTTCACGGGCATTTTGTTGTGCGCTTTCCTGGTGAAGGGTTGCGGTGGTATTTTCCATGGCTCCGCTTACATAATCACGGCCAACAATCTGGCTGTATTTTACCCAGGGATAATCAATGCCGGTTACTTTATCTGAGAAAAATCTGATCATTTCAGGGGTATAACCAAAAATTTTGCGGGCCACTTTTTCAAAGGGTTTCTCAACATAATAACTGACTTCTTTGCCCTTATAACTGTCTTTGATAACGGCATAATCGCCTACGCCAATAAAGAACAGGTAGGGCGAATGGGGCAGTTCCATAATCCAGCTATCTGTTCGGGTACCATCTGTATTCTTTTTCTGGGATATTAATTTTCCATTGGAAAGGGTAACATATTTTGCGGGAACAGTTAAATTAAATTCCTGCGTTGTTTTTTGATTGGTCTTATCAATTGTAGGTATCCAGACTGAGTTGGCTTCTGTTTCGCCCTGTGTCCATATCTGTGTTGGTTTGTTTTTGTCCAGGCCTTTTGGATTAATGAAATACAGTCCTTTGGCATCTGTTATGGCAGCGCTTCCTTCTGCGCGGAGTTCATCAGGCATGGCGGTATAATCAATATATACCGTATATTTTTCATCGCGTTGATAAGTTTTATCAAGTTTGATATTCAGGAAAGTACTGTCGTAGGTATAGGTAAGCGCTATGGTTTTGCCTGCCTTACTGAGTGCAACCTTATGAATGTTCATTCCTTTCGCGTTCAGTTGCAGAGAGTCGGTGGCGTAGAAATGCGGTTTGAGGGTAATCCACACTTTGCCATTGAGGTATGATTTACTGTAATCAAACTTCGCATCCAGTTTTGTATGCACCAGGTCGTTAATTTTTGCGGGTACTGAACGGTATATTTTTTTCCATTCATCACCACTGCCAAGCTGTTGTCCATTCACATAAGTTACTGCGCAGATGGCCAGCATTAAAAGAAATTTCTTCATATTATTGATTTTGTGCGCATAAAGATAAATGCGTTGTATTACCTGGAAGCAGGATTTCTTTGAAAGGGAAACTGGCCTGCTAAAAAGAGCTGCATTCTGTTAGAAGCGGTTATTTAAGTAGATTTGTATAAATAACCGACACATGACCGGATCAAAAAATATCGTCATGCTAACATGGATCATTGCCGGATTTTTGTGTATTGTTTCAGCAAAAGCGCAGCCATCCACTTTTATACATATACAGTCTGAGAATAACCAGGCATATCAAATTCAGTGGAAGGGTAATACCTATTATTCATCAGCCAAAGGCAAAATGGTCATACCGCTGGTGCCTGTGGGCGACCATATATGGGTGCTGGATTTTCCTGGAAATAACCTGCCTGAATACAGTTTTTCTATTTCTATTACGGATAGGCCAAGGGGCTTTACGTTGAAAATGGGGATCGATAATAGCTGGTCTTTGTTTGATATGGCAAGTTTTGAAGTTATTAAAGGTAGAGTAGGGCAAAAGGAGACGAAACCTGAACCGGTGATGGACAAACGGGTTGTAGTGGAAAAAGTGGAACTGAAAGAGGTAGTGCTGCCTGTTATTTCAGAAAAGTCTCCTGTTGAGGCGCCGGTAAAAAAGGAGAGACCGTTAGTTCGTAAGAACAAGAATTTCCAATCGTCTGCTATCCGGAAAATATTTGAGAACATGAACGATGCCGGCATCGACCAGGTATATGTTATCAGTAACAAAGGGAAAACGGATACAGTGGCTATTTTCATTCCGGTTATAAAATAAAGCGATATGCCCCGTTATTTCCTGGAACTTGCTTATAAAGGCACAGCATATAGTGGTTTTCAGGTACAGGATAATGCCAATACTATTCAGGCCGAGGTACAGCAGGCACTCGAAATTATTTTTCGAACCACTTTTGCGTTAACCGGTTCTTCCCGCACAGATGCCGGTGTACATGCGTTACAGAATTATTTTCATTTTGATACAGAGTTGCCCGTTACCGGTAAAATAATATATAATCTGAATGCATTGCTTCCGGCAGCCATCAGTGTGAAGGGAGTATACAAGGTTCCTGCCGAATCGCATTGCCGGTTTGATGCGGTTGCCCGGTCTTATACCTACTATATGTATAAGCGGAAGAACCCTTTTATGAAAGACAGGGGATGGATGTATCCATATCCGGTTGATCTTAATTTGTTGAATCGGGCGGCAGGGATATTGTTATTATATAACGATTTTACGAGTTTTTCGAAGCGGAATACGCAGGTGAGTACTTTTTTATGCGCCCTTGAGGAGTCGGAATGGAGTTTGGAAGAAGGAGGGGTAATGGTATACCGGGTAAAAGCCAACCGGTTTTTAAGGGGGATGGTAAGGGGGCTGGTAGGTACCATGTTAAAAGCGGGCAGGGGGCAGATAAGTT
>CAYHTC010000252.1:0-3760 GCA_964359445.1 uncultured Sediminibacterium sp.
TTCATGTCTTTCATCATACCCACATCATCCATCACACAGCCGGGCAGTTTATTTTCTTTCATGAAACCTGGTATATGCGCCACTGCGTGATCGGCAGTTAAAAAAACGGTGTATTGATTCTTTCCGATATGGGTATCCAGAAAAGCAAGCAGTTTTCCCAGTTCATCATCTAGGCGAACATAATTATCCACTGTTTCCCATGAATTGGGTCCGAATGAATGGCCGATATAGTCGGGTGATGAAAAACTAACTGCCAGGAAATCAGTAGCGGCGCCTTTCCCTAATTTTTCAGCCAGTACGGTTGCTTTAGCCATCTCAATCGTTAACGTATTACCAAAAGGTGTAGAAGCAATTTTGCCATAGTCTTTGCCTGCATAACCGGAAAGATCATAAGGGAAGCCGGTTGCTTCTTTACCAAAGGGTTTGCTTTCATAGTCTTTTATATCAGCCGTTGCATATTGTGGATACACATCTTTGGATAATGAAGTATTCCATCCTGTTTTATACATAGAATCAACCAGTTTCCGGTTATTGAAACGGTTAACCCAATCAGGTAACTCATTCATATAATAGCTGCTTGTAATAAAATTACCTGATTTGCTTTCATACCAATAAGCTGCATTGGCTGAATGCCCGGCTGGTAAAATAGACCCCCGGTCTTTTAGCGCTACCCCTATCACTTTGCTCTGAAAATTATTCGACAGCCTTAGTTCATCACAGATAGTAGTGGTAAGCATGTTTCTGGGACTCATTTGTCCATCTTCCAATGTTTTACTACCCACACCTTTTACGGTTTTGTCTTCACTGCAATACATGCTTTTCATGGTTTGATTATCCCACCAGCCATTGCCGGTTATTCCATGAATAGCGGGTACACTTCCTGTGTACACACAGGTATGCCCGCAGGCAGTAACGGTAGGTGTATAGGGAATCAGGGTATTGTTGCAGGAAAAACCATCACCCATCATTCTTTTAAAACCACCGGTTGCTTTATACAATGAATTGAACCGGTACAGGTAATCCCAGCGCATCTGGTCAATTACGATACCTACTACTAATTTGGGGGCCTGCCCTGCTTCGCGGGGAGGGACAACTGTTTTTTGGGCATTGACTAATAGCACCATTGCCATCGTAAAAATGGATAAAATTATTTTCTTCATAGGTCTGATAATTGAGTTTGGCGGAACAATTTTTTTTATAAAAAAATATAAAGAAGTGGTGAAGATACACTATGATCAATAATTGTGCTTGTCTTTTAGGGGCTAAAAGTTTATCTTCGCGCTGATTTTTTACCAAAATAACCATTTGATAATATGGCAGACATCTTTGAAAAATTAATCAAAAATTCCGGTCCTTTGGGTCAGCATCGTGAAAGGGCCCATGGTTATTTTGCTTTTCCTAAACTGGAAGGAGAGATAGGCGCCCGTATGGGTTTCCGCGGTAAGCAGATGGTGGTTTGGAGCCTGAATAATTACCTGGGCCTGGCCAATCACCCGGAAGTGAGAAAAACAGATGCAGGGGCCGCGGCTAAATTTGGCCTTGCTTTACCGATGGGCGCCCGTATGATGAGTGGAAACAGTGATTATCATGAGCAGTTAGAAAAAGAGCTGGCCGCATTTGAACATAAAGAAGACGCCATACTGATGAACTATGGGTACCAGGGTATCATGAGCGCCATTGATGCCATTTGTGGCCGTCATGATGTGATTGTTTATGATGCTGAAAGTCATGCTTGTATTATGGATGGTTTGCGCTTACATCTTGGTCACCGTTATGTGTTCAAACACAATGATATGGCTGATTTTGATAAACAGATGGAACGTGCAACGGCTTTGATTGCCAAACAGCAAAGCGGGGGTATACTGGTAATTACGGAAGGCGTGTTTGGAATGGCCGGCGACCAGGGTAAGTTGAAAGAGATCATTGCACTGAAAGCTAAATATGATTTTCGTTTACTGGTAGATGATGCGCATGGGTTTGGCACATTGGGTAAAACCGGCGCCGGAGTGGGTGAGGAGCAGGATTGCCAGGATGGGATTGACCTGTATTTTTCAACTTTTGCGAAATCAATGGCTTCCATTGGCGCTTTTATGGCCGGCAAAAAACCAATTATTGATTTTATACGCTATAATATCCGCTCACAGATATTTGCCAAGAGTTTGCCTATGCCTATTGTGATTGGGAACCTGAAGCGACTGGAATTGCTGCAAACCCAGCCGGCGCTGAAAGAAAAATTATGGAGCAATGCCCTGAAATTGCAGAAAGGTTTGAAAGAAAGGGGTTTTGATATCGGCAATACCAATACCATGGTTACGCCGGTATACATGAAAGGGGGTGTAGAAGAGGCAACCGCGATGGTAATGGATATTAGAGAGAACTATCATATTTTCTGCTCAATTGTTGTGTATCCGGTAATACCCAAAGGGCATATCATTTACCGCTTAATACCTACTGCTGATCATACTGATGCAGACATTGAAGAAACCCTGAAAGCATTTAGTGAAACCAAGGCCAAACTGGATGCAGGCGCTTATAAGTCGGAGATGATTCCGGATATGGCGGAGGGTAAGTAGTTTACCTTAGTTTAATTGGTTTACTATACCAGTAAACCAATTAAACTAAGGTAAACCAACATCTATAAATTCTTAATCAAATCCCCACCTTGTTTCACATAATCATCATTTTTAGCGGCAGTTGCTAATTCAATACATTTTTCCGCACTGGCTTTGGCGCTTATTTTATCGCCCAGATCTCTCTGAATTTTGGCCTGTAACAGAAACAACCAGTAGGCTTTTCCATTAACTTCGGTTGCTTTTGTAATGGCTGTTAAAGCCTTTGGCAGGTTCTTATCCCACTCATAATAAAAACTGGCGGCAGACTGGTAAGTATTTGGATTTACTTTTTCGGCTGACAATGCTTTTTCTACCTGGGCACGGATCTTGTCTTTTACATTTACACTCATGGGTATGTGAACGGCGGTATTACCCCACCTCAGGTGTAACTCACAGCTTTCAGCCATTACATTTGCAAATTGCATGGTAAAGGTTTCAACCTCGCTACCCATTTTATGGGTTTTCACTTTAAAGCGGTTCACATCTTCACTTTCTTTGTAGCTATCGGTACCCCAATTGCTCAAACCTTTGTTGATAATAATTTCCCAGTAGTCTTTACCCGGAATGGTGTACAAAACATAAGCGCCTGAATCCAGTAATTTACCACCCATCATCACTTTATCATTGAATACCAGGCGGGTAGCGGCATTGGCGCCTGTACGCCATAATGTTCCGAGGGGAGCGAGGTCGCTGTTTTCTTTCAGCAGGCTTCTTCCTTTGATACTTGGGCGTGAATACGTTAATTCAATGGAAGCGACACCAAATTCCTGTGTAATTTTTTGATTAGGACTGGGCGCGGGCATTTTAATTTGTGCAAAACTTATCAGGCTGCAAAGGGTTGCAGCAAGCATCATGATTTTTTTCATAGTTGTATTTGTTTTAGAGAAACAAACCTACTGTTTATTTTTTGTAATTTACAGGTAGATGATAGATGGCAGTTGATAGATGACAGATGGTAGTTCACTGTAGTGGATGGCGGATGAAAGATGACGGATGGCAGCGGGCGGATGATGCGATACCTGGCTGTAAATAAGAGGGATAGGTTACAGATTATTAGCAAGCCGGATGGATCCTGAGGGATGGAATAAGGGGATGTATTTGCGAAAGTTTCTGTGTCTCCAACAATATTTCTAATCGGCTGATTATCA
>CAYHTC010000253.1:0-3739 GCA_964359445.1 uncultured Sediminibacterium sp.
CCGATAAGGCAGAGGGTCATTTTCACATGATCCTCAAAAAAGACAATCCCAATTTTATCAGTTTGCCCGGACTAACCGTATTGGTAGGTGGAATGTGGATCGTGAACCTGAACTACTGGGGATGTAACCAATACATTACACAAAGGGCGCTGGGCGCTGATTTAAAAACCGCCCGTAGCGGTCTTTTATTTGCCGCATTCCTGAAATTGCTGATGCCCGTGATTGTTGTATTACCCGGAATTGCCGCTTATGTTTTATACAATGAAGGTGGTTTTCGTGATCAGATGATGGTGAATGGAGAACTTGTTCAGGATAATGCCTATCCGGTAATGCTTAATCTTCTTGGGCCGGGTTTGAAAGGTCTCGCTTTTGCCGCTTTAACCGCAGCCATTGTGGCTTCACTTGCCGGTAAAGCCAATAGTATTTCTACCATTTTTACACTGGATATCTATAAGAAAAAAATTAATCCGGGTGCCAATGAGAAGAAATTGGTTTGGGTAGGAAAAATTACAATTGTGCTTGCCTTGGTCATTGGTGTGGTTATCGCGCCATTCATGGGTATTGATAAGAAAGGAGGTTTTGAATTCATTCAGGAATATACAGGCTTTGTATCGCCCGGTATTTTTGCCATGTTTATACTCGGCTTTTTCTGGAAGAAAACTACATCCCATGCTGCCCTCTTTGCTACTGTTGGCGGTTTTATTTTTTCAGTATTCTTCAAATTTCTTCCGAAAATGATGGACCTTGCTTTTCTGGAGCCTTTTGGTTTTGCTGTAAAAAATGACCAGGGTATTTATGAAATTCCATTTGTCGACAGGATGGGTTTTGTATTCCTGATCTGTATCATTGGCATGTTCATTATCAGCCTGATAGATAAAAAGCTTGGTGTAAAAGCAAAAGGACTGGAGATAGACAGGAGTATGTTTAAACTCAATCCGGCTTTTACTGTGGGTGTTTTAATAGTAGGAGGTATCTTAACGGCCCTTTATACTATTTTATGGTAGCCAATAGTTCTATTGAGTAGTGTATTATTTACCGCGGAGCCGCGAAGAAGCAGAGGTTCAGCAGAGTTGTATTAAAGATAAAAAATTTGATTATGCGAATGGAACATACTATGCGCTGGTTCGGACCTGAAGACCCGGTTGATCTCTGGGATATACGCCAGGCAGGCTGTACCGGTATTGTAACTGCATTGCACCAGGTACCGGTTGGTGAAGTATGGAGTATAGAAGAAATCAGGAAACGCAAAGACCTGATTGAAGCGGCTGGTATGACCTGGACCGTTATTGAAAGTCTACCTGTGCATGAAGACATTAAACAGCAATCGGGCAATTACCTGGTATGGATTGAAAAGTATAAAGAAAGTTTGCGGAATGTGGCAGCCTGCGGATTAAAAGTGGTCACGTATAATTTCATGCCTGTTCTTGATTGGGTTAGAACAGATATTTCTTACGAAATGCCCGACAGAAGCAGGGCCCTTTATTTTGATAAAGCGGCATTTATTGCTTTTGATCTTTTCTTATTGAAACGACCCGGCGCTGAAAATGAGTATACAGCAGATGAAATAGAACGTGGCCGGAAAAAACTGGCGAACATGTCAGCCGGGGATAAAGAACTTCTGTGCAGGAATACTTTATTAGGTTTACCCGGCAGCCGCGAACGGTTTACAACAGAACAGATTTTTGCAGCGCTGGAAAAATATAAAGGGATCGACAGAACAAAACTGAAACAACACCTTTTTTATTTTTTACAACAGGTAGTTCCTGTTGCAGAAGCATTGGCATTGAAAATGGCTATTCACCCGGATGATCCTCCTTATTCCGTTTTAGGTTTTCCCCGGATCATGAGTACAGAACAGGATGCCAAGGATTTGCTGGAAGCGGTGCCATCACCGGCAAACGGACTGTGTTTTTGCACAGGCTCTTTTGGTGTTCGCCCGGATAATGATTTACCCGGTATGATCAGTCGTTTGGGCGATTCCATCCATTTCCTTCATCTCAGAAGCACTAAAAGGGATGCGGAGGGTAATTTTTATGAAGCCGACCACCTTGCCGGCGATGTGGATATGTATGAGGTGGTGAAAGCCATTGTACTGTTACAAAAACGCAGGGGTATCTCTATCCCCATGCGCCCCGATCATGGCCATCAGATGCTGGATGATCTGAAGAAAACTACTAATCCGGGCTACAGCGCCATTGGCCGTTTACGGGGCCTGGCCGAACTGAGAGGACTGGAATTAGGGATAGAAAGGGCCCTCGCCTAAAAAACCATAGTTTTCCTTCCCCGTTTACCCCCATTTCCTTACCTTCGCAGCCCCGAAATAAAACCATCGGGTTATGTATGAAATTCATTAATAAACAACTAAACGCAGATGCACAGGAGAACGCTGCAGCTTTGGAAGCTGAAGCAGTTACTACTGCGATAACAAATGCACCTGAAGCTGAAGCTGCACCTGAAGCTGAAGCTGCCCCGGTAGCTGTAGCTGCGCCTGTTATCGAAACAGCGCACGATGATTTTGACTGGAGTATTGACAAACGTAATGTGAGTCATTATGCAGAAACTGAAAGGATGAAGTACGACAAAGTGTATGATGACACTTTTGTACAAATTGAAGATGGCGAGATTGTTCAGGGTACCGTGGTTGCTTTAACAAAAACAGATGTAGTAGTTAACATCGGTTTTAAAAGTGACGGACTGGTTTCTCTGAATGAGTTCCGTGATATTCAGGGATTAAAGATTGGAGATGAAGTAGAGGTAATGGTGGTTGAAAAAGAAGACCGTGGTGGTAATCTTCACCTGAGTCGTAAATCAGCCCGTATTTTCCGTGCCTGGGAAAGAATTGTTGAGGTTCATAAGACTGGCGAAGTAATTACCGGTACGGTTACCAGCAAAACCAAAGGTGGATTAATCGTTGATGTATTTGGTATGGAAACATTCTTACCGGGTTCTCAGATTGACGTGAAGCCTGTAACTGATTATGATCAGTTTGTTGGTAAAACCATGGAGTTCAAAGTGGTTAAGGTTAACGAAACTATTAAGAACGCCGTTGTATCACATAAAGCGCTTATTGAAAGCGATATCGAAGCACAACGTGCAGAGATCATGAGCAAACTCGAAAAGGGCCAGGTATTGGAAGGTGTGGTGAAGAATATCACAGACTTTGGCGCCTTTATGGACCTGGGTGGTTTGGATGGTCTGTTGTATATCACCGATATTTCATGGGGACGTATTTCTCATCCGAGCGAAGTGGTGAAGATGGACCAGAAATTACAGGTGGTGGTATTGGATTTTGACGATGACAAAAAACGTATCAGCTTAGGCCTGAAACAATTGACGCCACATCCATGGGAGGTGCTGCCTGAAGGCTTGGCCGAAGGATCCGTTGTAAAAGGTAAAGTGGTGAATATTGAAGATTACGGTGCATTCCTGGAAATTCAACCTGGTGTTGAAGGACTGGTACACGTATCTGAAATCACCTGGGCCAATACCCCGATCAATGCGAAGGAATTCTTCAAATTGGGAGATGAGTATGAAGCAAAAGTGGTTACCCTTGATAAGGATGCACGTAAAATGAGCCTGAGCATCAAACAAATGAGCCAGGATCCATGGAGTACTATCGAAACTAAATTCCCTGAAAGCAGCAAACATAAAGGTTTGGTAAAAAACATCACTCCTTATGGCGTATTTGTTGAACTGGAACCAGGTATCGGCGGTATGATCCATATCAGCGACCTGAGTT
>CAYHTC010000254.1:0-3726 GCA_964359445.1 uncultured Sediminibacterium sp.
TAATACCAACCATATTAAAAATTGATACAAATAACACCCCCATTACACAGGCCCATTTAAACCACGGTGTGTGCATGATTTCTGCATTTACAGGAAAAGACCCGTTTACTATAGAGCCGGTAACCACACAAGTAACATAATTGAAAACAATTGCCTGAAAAATATTCACCTGGTACCTCTCACATACTTTGAAAGCAAGGGTAAGATAACTGCTGAGGATAATGCTGCCGAGGAGATAGAACATTTTGGGTTTACTTATTTATTTGTTTATTAGTGTAGTAGTGGATAGTGTCGGTAATTATTTTTTGGGATTTGATTAGTTGTGATGGGGGTATGTTGGGAGCGTTGAGGCCATCTGTTAGTAGTAATGTTTCATTAGTAATTACGCGGGCCTCATCCCATAAACCCTCATCTATAAAAGATTGCAGCATACGGGCGCCGCCTTCAACCAGTATGGATTGTATTTCCATCGCATATGCCGCATTGAGTATCTGTGGAATGGCTGGGCTTATTTTTTGTAGTTGATAATACAAAATATTCTCTTGCTGTTCCTGCCGGATACTATTGAAAACAATTGTTTTTTGTTGCTGATCAAACAGTTTCAGATTAGCGGGCAAACGCAGATCCATATCCAGTACCATTCTTGCGGGTTTTCTTCCTGTCCATAAGCGGTTATCCAAAACAGGATTATCCAGTAAGGCCGTATTCGTTCCAATCAGTATGGCGGCTTCCTCTGTTCTCCATTGATGCACTAAACGATTGGAATATTCATTACTGATCAGCAACCGCTCCCCTGTTTGAGCAGCCATTATGCCATTGGCCGTTTGGGCCCATTTTAAAACGATATAGGGCCGTTGCGCTGTATGAAAAGTAAAAAAACGCCTGTTTATTTCTTTACATGCCTGTTCAAGAACGCCTGTTACAACATGGATACCCGCTTTTTGCAGTTTATCGATTCCCCTTCCATTTACTGCTGAAAATGGGTCGGGGCACCCAATCACTACTTTTTGGATCCCTTTTTCTATAATAAGGTCGCTGCAAGGGGGGGTTTTACCAAAATGGACACAGGGCTCTAAGGAAACATACATGGTAGCGGTAGCTAACAGATCACGATCATATTTTGAAACAGATTCAATACAGTTTACTTCTGCATGTGCCTTCCCATATTCCCGGTGATACCCTTCTCCAATAATTCTGCCATTATGCACCAATACGGCCCCTACCATTGGGTTGGGAGCTACCTTACCTGCCCCCAAACGGGCCAGCTCCAAACAACGCTGCATATATGATTGATCAATATCGGGCATAATTAGAATTGGCAAAAATAACCAAATGGTGCTAACATTGCAGCATGACTATCCAGCAGGCCCAACAACATACCCTATCGCAACTGAAAAATTTGTATGACGAAAGGGAGGCGGCCAATATTACAGATTGGGTAATGGAGCATTTGACCGGTAAAAAAAGGATTAACCGGTTACTGGAAAAAGAGCAAATCCTTTCAGCAACACAAATTGCCAGGCTGGATATCATCTTACAGGAGTTGGCCACGCACAAACCCATCCAGTATGTTTTAGGAGAAGCCTGGTTTGCCGGGATGAAATTTTTCGTAAACGAAGACGTGTTGATTCCAAGGCCGGAAACCGAAGAATTGGTAGAATGGATTTATACAGAAAGTCAGCAATCAACAAGAAACCATTTACAACTATTAGATATTGGAACAGGAAGCGGGTGCATACCAATCAGTTTGAAAATAAAACTGCCTTCAGTATCAATAGCTGCCCTGGATGTGAGTAAGGGGGCCATAGCAGTGGCAGAAAGAAATGCCGGTTCTTTAGGAGCAGCCATTCACTTTATATTGGTAAATTTTTTGAACGAGGCATTCTGGGATCAATTGCCTGTAGTTGACATCATTGTAAGTAATCCGCCCTATATTAAAGAATCGGAACAAAACAATATGCGGAAGAATGTGCTCGGCTTTGAGCCATCATTGGCTTTGTTTGTGCCTGATAACGATGCTTTATTATTTTACAGGAAGATAGCCTTGTTTGGCAAAACAAATCTCACCTAAGAGGGAACCATTTTTGTAGAGATCAATGAGGCCCTGGGTAAAGAAGTGGCCGATCTGTTTGGAGTGAATGGATATACAGTTGAATTACGAAAAGACATGGAAGGAAAAGACCGAATGCTAAAGGCCACCCTCTAAAAATACCCCCCCTTTCTCATTTTCAAATTTTCAAATTAAAAATTTTCAAATTAAAAATTACTAATGCCCACTATTATCTACCGCCATCACCGGCGTGGCACCTAATTTTTTGATAACCTGCATTACCCGTATGGCCGTGCCAAGATGCGCGGTACTGTCGCCATTGATCACTACCGATGGCTTATCTGTTTCTTTAGCCAGGTAGGTTTTTAATTCCAGTTCCAGTTGGTCGATGGTTATTTTCTTTTGAGCCAGGAAAAGATTTTGATCCTTATCAACCGTTATAACTACGGTTTGTTTTGATTTGGTATCTGTTTTGGCTTTGGGATTGGAAACCTTTATCACGTTTGGATTAGCCAATGTAGAAACGATCAGAAAAAACAATAACAGTATGAACAATATATCATTCAATGCCCCGGTGTGTACTTCCGGACGGCTCTTTAATCGCTTTCTGATATTCATAGCTATGATAAATTAACTAATAAAAAAGAGGCTATCCAATCACCAATCAACCCCACAACCCCACAACCACCCTTCCTCAATTATTAATTATTAATTATTAATTATTAATTAATCATCTCGTCGGCTCCTGCAACACGTCAATAAACTCCGAGCTGGCAGCTTCCATTTTATTGGCCGTTTTGTCTATCTGTGTGGTTAGTACATTATGCCCTATATAAGCAAGCAATCCAATAATCAGGCCCGTACCGGATGTGATCATCTTAACATAGATACCACCCGCGATATCATTCAGGGTAAACTGACCGGAACTGGCAATACCATAAAACAACTGTATCATCCCCACGATGGTTCCCAGGAAACCAAACATAGGTGCAATACCCGCGATGAGCGAGAGGATGGAAAGATTTTTTTCCATTTTATACATTTCCAGCTTACCCACATTTTCCATACTTTTTTCTATCGCGTCAATGGGTTTGCCTATGCGTTGCAGCCCTTTGTCTATCATGCGGGCAACGGGGTTATCCGTATTTTTTGAGATACTCCTTGCCGCGGTTACATTACCATTTACAATATGGTCGCGGATAATGTTCATAAAATTATCATCAATACGGGATGCTTTTCGGATAGCCAGGAGTCTTTCAATAAAAACAAAAACGGCTGCTACGAACAAGATGTATAAGGGGTACATGATCCCGCCACCCTTTTCGAGCAGCGACCATAGTGAAATATTTTCAGCAGCGGCAGGTAAGGAGCCGGCTGCTTTTTGCAAACTATCTATCTGAAGGAGATCGAACATCTCTTATAAATTTAGGTGAAGCTAAAATTAGACGCTTATGCAAAAGAACAGTGTGGGTGTGAATAAAAATGCGAAAGCGGGCAATTTTGGGAAAGCTTTTGCACATAATGGACTAGCCGTCTACTATGTAGGACAATGCAAAGGTCATTAACAATTCATTATACTATAATAACCATATACCTGACAGGCAGGCATTTTCTCAACCAAAGAGTTACCGTTGGGGATACTTTGGAGAATAAAAATTTACATACAAATTTGCCAC
>CAYHTC010000255.1:0-3726 GCA_964359445.1 uncultured Sediminibacterium sp.
GCCATGGTAGTATTAAAATTGTTACGGTAATACTGTCCTAATAAAAAGTGGCGGTTCTCTTCATAATCATCCAGTTTTTTCTGAAAGTTGGTAGAAGCCGTTCCGCCCTGCAACCCAACAGACTGGCGGGTAGAACGCTGATTGGCGATGGCACCGGTAATAAAAACTTTACCAAACTGCAATTGCGATTTAATACCGAATAAATTCTGTGCACTGGGTATTAAGGTGCTTCTCGACTGGAAAGAAATATTACCCGCTTCAAGGCTTTTGATGATCTCATCATCCATGCCTTTGTAATCCAGTTTGAGTTGATTATCGAATCCGAAATTGGTAAGTGTGCTGTAATTAATAGGGAACTTAAGCTTATCGCCAATATTGGCATTTACGTTCAGCTTGGCATCCATATTAAAATCAAAACCGCCGTTCTTCCTTGCTCTTTCCGGTAAAGTAGGGTTCTCAATATTCTGTCCCTGGTAACCCGCCATAATATTCACTTCACCCGATGGCCTTATATCTACTTTCAACCCATTACCGGTAATACCAAAAATGCGGTCGAATAATTTATCGTATATCCGCAATTTCGGACGCGGCGTTTTCAGGTTGATGGTGGTTAATGCATCCGACCTTTTTTTGAAATAATCCGTCTCCGCTTTTTCAGAGGCAAAGCGCCAGAATTCATCATAGGTGAGTACAGCAGGAACCCGGTAATATTTACCGCCTATTTTTTCGGTAATATAATATTGTTTCGTTTTGGGGTCATATTGAATATCCCTTTTAATGAGCGCGTTATCACGTATATCAAAAGGGTTTTTGCTCCGGCCCGACAAAGGATCCCCCCGCCTGTCGCTAATGGGATAGCGCAGGGAATCTTTCTGTTGTGCTTTGGCATAGAAAGTCAATAGCAGCAGAAAGGCTATACTAAAAAAATAGCGGGTTAGCTTCAAACAGTCAGGCTTGTTTAAGTAGATGTGGATGCGATAATAACAAATGCTGGTTGGGTAGAAATAGAACGATAGACTATAAGTTTTTGAGTGCCTGTTTAATGATATCTTCCAATGATGCCTGATCCGTAACGGATGACATGGTTTTTTTTACCGACTGCTCAGCCATTGGCCTTGCGATACCTAATGCAATCAGTGCATTCACTGCATCCGAATCAACCGCCTGAAACCCGGGTAATCCCGCCGATGTACCCAATGATTGTTTACCCAGTTTATCCCTGAGTTCCACAATCAACCGTTCGGCTGATTTTTTCCCTATTCCCCTGATACTTTCCAACTGACGGGTGTTGCCCTGGATAATGGCCCTGGCTATTTCATCCGGGTGCATACCAGATAACATCATCCGGGCCGTTGAGGCACCTACACCTGATACACTGATCAGGTGTAAAAACATTTCCTTTTCTGCCAGCTCCGCAAATCCAAATAATGTTTGCGCATTTTCTGTGATATGCAGATATGTATAGAGCTGACCACTCTCTTTATTACTGACGGCCGAATAGGTATGCAGGCTGACCTGGAGGTCATATCCAACACCATTCACATCCACCACCACACGGGAAGGTGTTTTAACGGCAAAATGTCCTCTTACAAAAGCGATCATAGCTTTTTCAAAAATAGGCTTAAAAAAACACTATTTATACGTATTTTTAATAAAATTTTATACGTATGATTACGAAACTAACCTTATCTATCGACGAGAATGTTGTTTCGGAAGCAAAAGAATATGCAAGGGAATCGGGAAAAAGTTTGTCGAAGATTATTGAAGGCTATTTAAGGGGATTGAAGAATAAAAAGAAAACCGTAAAACATGATGAGCCGCCCCCCATCATTAAACGCCTGCATGGCTGTATCAAATCAGAGGATAACAGGTCCTGCAAAGATATCTATGCTGAAGTAGTGAAGGTAAAATACCATATACTATGAATGTATACCTGGATACAACCATAGTACTCGATCTGCTGATGGCAAGAAAACCTTTTGATGCCGATGCGGAACAAATTTTCAGATTAATCACAGAAAAACAGATTATTGCACATATTTCCGCTATCAGTTACGGGCAGATTGGGTATTTTCTTGAAAAAAATCTGACCAAACCCAATTGCAGGAACAGGTTAAGAGATATACAGCAACTAATGGAGACAGTAGCGGTAAACGAAAAGATAATTTCAGCAGCCATTGCCGCTGACCTGGCCGATTTTGAAGATGCTATTCAATTTGCCTGCGCCATGGAAGTAAAAAACCTGTATGCATTGATTACCGGTAATTACAGGGATTTTAAAAACAAGGAGATACTGGTTCTCACCCCAAAGGAATTTTTAAACGACTATAATAATTAGCATGACGAAAATAAGAGCGGCCATTACAGCAGTAGGCGGATATGTTCCGGAAACCAAACTCACCAATTTTGACCTGGAAAAGATGGTTGATACCAATGACGAATGGATCCGGTCACGTACAGGTATTTCTGAAAGAAGAATCTTAAAAGAGGCCGGGAAAGGCAGTAGTGATATGGCTGTGCCGGCTGTACTTGAAATTCTCCGCAAAAAAAATATAGACGCAACAGAAATTGATTGCCTGATATGCGCAACCGTAACGCCTGATATGGTATTTCCCGCAACTGCCAATATTATATGCGATAAAATTGGAGCTGCCAATGCCTGGGGATATGATATGAGTGCCGCCTGCAGCGGTTTTTTATTCGCATTAACCACCGGGGCCATGTACATTGAAAGTGGACGCTATAAAAAAGTAGTGGTGGTAGGCGTTGATAAAATGAGCGCTATTGTAGATTATACCGACCGTGCCACCTGTATTATTTTTGGTGATGGCGCGGGGGCCGTTTTACTGGAATCTTCTACAGATGAAACAGGTATCCTCGACAGCATTTTAAGAACAGACGGCAGCGGACGGCAATACCTGCACATGAAAGCCGGCGGATCAGTGAAACCCGCCTCCGTAGAATCGGTATTGGCCAAAGAACACTATACTTACCAGGAAGGGCAACCTGTTTTTAAATTTGCCGTAAAAGGTATGGCTGATGTAAGCGTCGAATTAATGGAACGCAATCACCTTACCGGAGATGATATTGCCTGGCTCGTACCCCACCAGGCTAACCTGCGCATAATTGATGCTACTGCCGAACGCATGGGACTCTCTAAAGAAAAAGTAATGATCAATATTCAGAAATACGGAAACACAACCGCAGCCACTATTCCACTGTGTTTATGGGAATGGGAGAAACAATTGAATAAAGGTGATAATATTGTACTCGCGGCATTCGGTGGTGGATTTACCTGGGGAGCAACCTGGATTAAATGGGCCTACTGACATCAACCACAAATTCATTCAAAAAAAAAGCAACGCAACCAATGAAAACATCCTTCCCGCTAACCGGCATCAGCTCCGTAGCTATTCATGCTTCGGGTCATGATAATGCGGATTTTGCACACCTCACACCCATCTATGCATCGTCTACCTTTACTTTTGACACCGCGCAACAGGGTTCAGACCGTTTTGCCGGAGCTGATAAAACAAATATTTACAGCCGCTGGGGTAACCCAACTTTTACCACAGCAGAAGAAACCATAGCCGCTCTTGAAGCATTCGGATTAACGGGTGATGATGGAAAGCCTCTTCAATTAAAAGCTTTGTTACATGCCAGCGGACAGGCCGCTATGGCAACACTTTTCCTCGGTACCTTAAAAGCGGGTGATACCATTCTGTC
>CAYHTC010000256.1:0-3683 GCA_964359445.1 uncultured Sediminibacterium sp.
ACTAAGTGTTCAAACTTTCGCACAAAATACTCCGGCACAACAGGAAATCATTAATCTTTCCAAAGAGAAATGGCAATGGATGGCAGACAAAAATGTAGATTCTTTAAATCTACTATTCGACGAAAAATCAGTATTTGTACACATGGGCGGTTCATGGGGCAAGGAACGGGAAATTAATGTGATTAAAAGCGGCGGAATTTGGTACAAGAAAGCAGACATACATGAAGTGTCAGTAAATATTATTGACAACACCGCTATACTATTAAATAAAATTGATTTGCTGGCAGTAGTTGGTGGCAACGAAGTAACCAATCCATTCATGGTTACAGAAGTGTATGTAAAACAAGGCAGCAAGTGGAAGCTGGGTTCTTTATCATTTACAAAACTGCTTACTCAATAAGTTTTGATTGAACTAATCACAATCAGAAAAAAAAGTTGTTTTTACAATAAAATGCAAACTCATGTTTACAATGCAAATCTCTCTCAGGAAAATGGACTATGTATTTTTATCAACAATAATTCTTTTGTTGTTTGTTGCCTGCACTTCAAGCAGGCAGGCTGCCAACAACAAACAATTGAATTTAATTGAGCAAGGCAGTTTTTCTGCAGGCGGTACTGTTAAAAAAAGTGAAGGTAATTTCGACCCCATAAAACCCTGGTATGAGCAACAGGGAGGGCAAACAAGGCACGGCGACCATGCCGATGTGTTTTATCAAATCCCGGTAAGTTCCAAACGCAACGCAATGGTGTTTCTGCACGGATACGGGCAGTCTCGCCGTAGTTGGCAAACTACTGCTGATGGCAGACAGGGCTTTGCAGATATTTTTTTACGGAATGGCTATGGAGTTTATCTTGTTGACCAGCCCGGTCGTGGTGCTGCTGGGCAAACTACCAGTCCCGGACAAATCACTGCAACGCCAGATGACCAAACTTGGTTTACACAGTTTCGTATTGGTCAATATCCGAACTTTTATGATGGTGTTCAGTTCCCAAAAGACAGTTTATCAATGGACAAATTTTTCCGTATGATGACTCCCAATACAGGAAATGTAAATGAAGAAACGATAGTAAATGCAATGTCTGCTGTGTTTGATAAATCAGGAGATGGCATTTTGTTTACACATTCGGCAGGTGGTGCGCCGGGTTGGAAAACAGCTATTAAAAATAAAGGTGTAAAAGCGATTATTGCTATTGAGCCTGGCGGATTTGTTTTCCCCGAAAGCGAAACACCGGCAGACAATCGTGGCGGAAAAGGCATACCCTTAGAGGAGTTTAAGAAGCTAACAAAAATTCCAATCGTTGTTTATTTTGGAGACTATATTCCAAAGGAAGAAACCCAAGCCTATTCGCTAAGCTTTTGGCGTAATGTGCTTGCTACTGCCCGGCAATGGGCTAAGGTGGTCAATGCTCACGGGGGAGATGCTACTGTAGTTTATTTACCTGAAATAGGTATAAAGGGCAATACACATTTCATAATGTCAGATTTAAACAATGTTGAAATAGCTGATTTGATAGCAAAGTGGTTAAAAGAAAAGGCGTTGGATAAATAAAATTCCTCTATTAAACAAAAAACGTAAAAGATGAAACAACTGAAATCGGTTGGTTTAGCAGCATTGATATTTTGTATTTCACTCATTTCAAATCGGACTAATGCACAGCGGGTGGCGACTGGTTCTTCATGCTTAAGCGAAAAAGAAAAGAGTATTATCATCATTTCATCGTTTGCTGCAAAAGGCGATTTAGCCAAATTAAAAACAGGACTTCAAGAAGGGCTTGAAGCAGGGCTTAGTGTAAATGAAATAAAAGAAGTGTTGGTGCATTTGTATGCTTATTGCGGTTTTCCACGCAGCATTCGTGGTTTGCAGACTTTTATGGAAGTGTTGAAAGATAGAGTGGCGAAGGGCATTAATGACACTACAGGTAAAGAAGCATCGCCTATTAAAACAGAAAATAGTAAATACGAAAGAGGAAAAAAAAATTTGGGAGAACTGACCAAAATACCACAGCCAAACACACTTACAGGCTATTCGGCTTTTGCTCCGGCAATAGACACTTTCCTGAAAGAACATCTGTTTGCAGATATTTTTGAAAGAGATGCATTAACTTATGCACAACGGGAAATGGTAACAATTTCCGTAATCGCAACTATCGGCAATGCCGGCCCTATGCTTCAAAGCCATTTAGGAATTTCATTAAATGTTGGCATTACATCTGACCAGTTAAAAGAATTTGTAAACATCATTAAATCTACAGCAGGCGAAAAGAAAGCAAAATCTGCCCGAGAAGTATTAGAGCAGGTATTGAAAAGCAGACAACTTCAGTGAAAAGCAAATATGAAAAGGATAAAATTATTAATAACAACATTAGCAATAGCAACAGCAGCTATGAAGACAGCAACAGCACAAATCACTCAAAAAGCAAATAAGCAAAATCCATTTGGATTAGTATATGGTGGAGCGATTACAGAAAATGTAAAAGGAAAAGTAAACATTCATCCTGTTACCTATAGCATTAAAGGCATTGTCATAGTAGCCAATGTTTACACACCTGCCAACTACGACCCACTAAAAAAATATCCTGCCTTAGTTATTGCACATCCTAATGGCGGCGTAAAAGAACAGGTCGCAGGATTATATGCACAACGATTAGCAGAACAGGGGTACATCACCATTACGGCAGATGCGGTTTATCAAGGTGGGAGCGGCGGTACACCAAGGTATGTTGACAAGCCTGCAAACCGGATAGAGGATATTCATGCAATGGCAGACTTTATTTCTCCATATAAAGGTGTTGATACATCAAGACTTGGATTGCTTGGTATTTGTGGCGGTGGTGGTTATTCATTAAAGGCTGCACAATCTGACAAACGATTTAAAGCACTAGCCACATTAAGTATGTTTAATTCAGGTTTAGTACGACGCAATGGTTTTATGAATTCACAGGTTTCAACCATTCAGGAACGATTGAAAAAAGCTTCAGATGCAAGGGTATTAGAAGCAGCCGGTGGTGAAGTTTTATATGCAAACAGCAGCACAACTCCGTTAACAGATGAGCAAATTGCCAAACTGCCATTTGATTTATATAGAGAGGGTTATATATACTATGGAAAAACACATGCACATCCAAACTCCAGCAGCAATTATACATTAAGCAGCCTGATGGATTTAATGACTTTTGATGCTAATAGAAATACGGATTTAATAAATCAACCTTTGCTAATGATAGCAGGGAGCAAAGCAGATACAAAATATATGACAGACGATGTATTTAGCAAAGCTATCAATGCAAAAAGTAAGGACCTGTTTGTTATTGATGGGGCTACACATATTGAAACTTATTGGAAACCGGAGTATGTATTGCAAGCGGTAAATAAACTGGTGAGTTTTTATCAAAATAATCTTTAAGGTTTTAAATTATGAAACTTAATCTAAGATACATACTGCCACTATTCTTATTCGCTTTGGCAGCTTGTAATAACAAAGAAGAAATGAATAACTCGATGAACGACAACGCACTTGTTTTTCCTAAAGGAGAAAAAATTACCAACGATAATTTTACAGGCACGGCTTACCTGCAACCATTGATTGCAGCAGATAGCCTCAACCCTACAGCCGTAGGTAACGTAACGTTTGAACCCGGTGCAAGAAGTAAATGGCATTCTCACCCAGGGGGACAAATATTAT
>CAYHTC010000257.1:0-3675 GCA_964359445.1 uncultured Sediminibacterium sp.
GCCATACATCGCAAATTTCAGGTTGGTAGTATATAAAATCATTCCCAGGTCAAAACCACTGTTATCCAGAATCATCGCTTCATGAACCATGGTAAGTTCGAGATGGGTTTTGGGATCATCAAAAGGCATACGGCTGTTTTCAACCATTGCAATCATTGCCAAAACAAATGTTGCCAAAACCCCAAGTATGTATGATATATAAGAACCGAAATGCAACGACACAAAAATTTCCTGGAAAGAGGTATGCCCGGTAAGAAGGGCAAATGATCCCATCAGAATAAAAAATGCAGGCTCTGCAAACATGGAAAACAGGGCTTCTCTGCTCGCCCCCATTCCTTCAAAACTGCTGCCAGTGTCCATTGCCGAAATAATACTGAAGAATTTTCCCGTTCCCAATATATAAGCAAAGAAAACAAAATCCCCTTCGAAGGATATGATTCCTTTGTATTGGCCAAAGGGGATCACCAGGATGGCCATAATAATTGAGGCAAAATAAATGCTTGGCGCAACCTGGAAGATAAAGCTGGTGGTTTCGCTGTACACGGCCCCCTTCTTAAACAAACGAATGATATCTTTCATCGGTTGAAGAATACCTGGGCCTTTACGGCCGGAAGTAATGCTTTTGGTCCTGATAAGTATACCGGTAAAAAAAATGCTTGCTATAATTATTAAAATAAAACTTATCATTCTTTATATCCCGTTTAAAAATTTGAGTAATGATTTTATATAATCGAATACAAATGGAATACCCAACACAAGTAAAATAAAAACGATTCCATATAGTATATAAAACTGAAGATTCCCGTTTTGTAAAAAAACAAACCGGTTAAAAAATGTTTTTAACAGGTGTAAGGGGTAATCAATCAACCATTCCTCAGCCTTATCATAAGGATGCGTTTCCTGTCCCCCTTTTTTGGGAAAAATGCCCGTTATTTCCTTTTTCTTTTTGCTAATGGAAAGAAATGGCTCTGCCAGTTTGCGATAGGCCCGGATGAAGGAACTGGCAGTATATTGCATTTTGCCGGTAGGTGCAACGTACCCGCAACCCCAGGTAGCATTCACATATTGAGGTTTATTAATAGTCATTTGCTTTCTTATCAGATATATCAATCCGGTTAATAGCAGAAAGCCCATTGCGCATATACCAATCATAGATACTGCTTCGGTAACAGGCAGTATTTCTGATTGAATAGCAAAAGGAGTATTATGCGTAAATAAACCAACAGGTTTTGAAAGAGCCCCAATAAAAGCTTTTGGAAACAAACCAATTGTCATCATCAAAATCACCACTGCATACATAGGAATTAGTTTTCCCAAACCGGTTTTTTCGGGTGCCTGATTAAAATAATGCCTGGCCGTACCCAAAAAAACCGAACCAAATGCTTTTGTAAAACATAACATGGCAAGCCCTCCTATAAGCGCCAATCCAAAAAGGCCCCCAACAATATACGAAAGTAAAGCTTTGTCTGAACCATGTAAACCTGTAAACAGGCCATTATAGATAAGAAATTCTGAAACAAATCCGTTGAAAGGGGGTAGCCCGCAAATGGCAAGGGCAGCGATAAGAAACAGAAATGCAGTATGGGGCATTCTCTTGCCCAAACCGCCCAGTTTATCTATATCCATTGTATGGGTGGCCTGGTATACATTGCCCGCCCCATAAAATAAAAGTGATTTAAAAAGAGAATGATTCAATGTATGCAACAGGGCACCGGAAAATCCCAGTACAGTTAACAGATGATTCCCTTTACCCATTCCGATACATCCCAAACCAATACCCATCCCGATTATTCCTATATTTTCAATACTGTGATAGGCCAGTAATCTTTTCAGGTTATGTTGAATAATAGCAAGCATCACTCCATAAATTCCCGAAACAATGGAAATAAATAATATCATATACCCAATTACAAGGTAGTCGCTTTTAATCAGTAACAGCATCCGCAGAATACCATAGATGCCTATTTTAATAATTACTCCGGACATAATACCCGATACATGCGATGGTGCTGCCGGATGTGCATAAGGTAACCAGGTATGAAAAGGAACAAAACCGGCTTTTATGGCAAATCCAATAAAAAATAACAGAAATAAAGCAACACCGGTAAGCAAAGAAGTAGAAGCAGAGAAAAGAGTAATGGCTTTAAAATCATAAGAATTCATCCGCAGCGCCACCCAGATAAAAGACAATGTCAAAAACATGATGCAGATATGAGACTGGATTAAGAAATTAATACCGGCATGTAAAGTTTCACTTTTATAATGTTCAAAAATAATCAGTATAAAAGAGGATAAAGCCATTATTTCCCAGGCAATCAGAAAAACAATAGTGTTTTGCAGAGAGCAGATGCTTATTAAGCTTGACTGTACCAGTATAAAACTGGTGCAATGAAGAGACAGATTGTTTTTTTGAGAGCGGTACGGTTTCAGATACTGCATGCCATAAAGGGCTCCTGTAATGAAGGTAAAGTTGATGATTAAAATAAACCAGCCGGATAATGCATCTATCCGAACAGGAATTTTACCGGTTACCAGAGAACCCTGAAATAAGTATTCGGCACTTTCACCGGTCAATGCCGGGAAAGCTATGCTGCTGCTGAGAATAGCCATCGCGGTTACAGTGGCCACAGTAATCATTCCTTTCCACTGTACACTTACAAATGGAACCAGCACAATAGCTGAAAGGATAATTACTATGAACGCTGTAATAATTGTCATCAGATAAATTTAAAAATTGTTCCTAAAAACACAAGAACAATAAAAAAAACGCCATATATAATATACATCTGAATTTTTCCATTCTGAACAAACTGAAAATAATTCATTGAATAAAGTAACCTGTCAACAATGGTATTAAATAGTTTTGTCACAAATAAATCGTTGTAATGCGAAGAATGTTTTCTTTTATTCGGAAAAATTTCACTGGCTGAAATTTCTCTGTATTTTTTCTTTTCAAGAACAATAAAATTCAGCAACTTTCCGAGCGACTTTGAAAATGATTTACCGGTGTACTGCATCTTTGCCGTAGGCACGGTGTAACCGCATCCCCAGGTTGAACCCCTTGTTACAGGGTATTTATCTGCGATTTTTTTTCTTATGAGATAGAGTAAGGTCATAAGCAGCATAAACAACATGGCAAATTTTCCAACGGAAGATATGCTGTTAAGTAATGAGGCCGGAATCAACAGGTTTGCTGACGAAGCCTTCGGAATAAATTTGAGCAGGATTCCATTTACTGCTGAAAAATAAAATTGGGGAAACAGGCCAATAGTAAACATTATGAGTACAATAAAATATTGTGGTAGCCGCATACCCAGGGTAACTTCACCGGGTTGCCTGTGTAATTGAGTTCGTGGATTACCAAGAAATATCGTTCCAAAACTTTTCGTAAAAGTGAGCATGGAAATTCCCCCTATTAATGCCAACCCGGTTAATGAAAACAGCATCAGGGTAATGTAAGTTATCCCGATAGACTTAATGCCAAGCAAGATGCCACTGTATAACAGAAACTCTGAAACAAATCCGTTAAAGGGAGGTAATCCACCAATTGCCATTCCGCCTATCAGAAAAAACATAGCCGTTTGTGGCATACTGCGTATCAATCCGCATAATTTTTCCATGTCCCGTGTATGTGTTTGCTGATACACAGAACCGGCAGTAAAGAAAAGGAGTGAT